>NZ_JANSHG010000185.1:0-4200 GCF_047461555.1 Synechococcus sp. WC101 | reverse complement strand
GACCGGCGCCAACTGCCCCTAACATTTTGCAACCATAGGTTTTTGGCTGCGTGCATCCGCCAGGGGCTCCTTTGTTCAGCGATCTTCCCGACTTTTTCCCTCAACCCAAGAGCAGCTCTTCTCCCACGCCCATCTCGGCCATCGGCGAGGCGGGGCTGTTGCAGATCGTGCAGCGCTACTGTCCTGCCCAGGTGGTGGGAGACGACGGGGCGGTGTTGCCCGCTCCTGAGGGGCAGTTGGTGGTGAGCACCGATGTCTTGGTGGAGGGGGTTCACTTTAGCGACGTGACAACCCCGGCCCACGCGGTGGGCTGGCGGGCGGTGGCGGCCAATCTCTCGGATCTGGCAGCGATGGGATCCCGTCCGCGGGCGTTGGTGGTGGGCTTGGGCCTGCCGGGATCCACGCCGGTGGCTTGGGTAGAGGAGCTCTACGAAGGGATGCGGGCCTGCTGTGCCCGTTGGGGAGCAGAATTGGTGGGGGGGGATCTGTGTCGGTCGCCGCAGCGGTTTGTGGCGATCACGGCCCTGGGATCGGTGCAGCCGGGGCGGGCGATTGAGCGCAGACGGGCTCAGCCGGGCGATTGGCTGGTGGTCACAGGGCCCCACGGCGACGCGCGGGCCGGCCTGGAGCTGCTGCTCCATCCCGAACAGGGATCCTCAGCCACGGCAGCACAGCGGCAGCAGTTGATCAGAGCCCACCAATACCCGCGCCCGCGCTTGGATGTTCTGTCCCTTTTGGAAGCGCTCCCCGGTCCTCTGCGCCTGGCCGGCATGGACACCAGCGATGGCTTGGCGGACGCCCTGGTGCAGGTGTGCCAGAGCAGTGGGGTAGCGGCGCGGATCGCGGCGGAGCGGATCCCGATTTCGGTGGCTTTGCGCCAGGCGTTCCCGGCCCAAGCTTTGGAGTGGGCGCTTTATGGGGGCGAAGACTTTGAGCTGCTTCTCAGTGCCGAGGTGTCGGTGGCCAAGCATCTGTTGGAAAAGTTGCCAGGAGCCGCCTGGATTGGGGAAGTAACCGGCTGGGATCCGCAGGGGACGGTGCGGTTGCAGGACGGGCAAATCCTCAGCCGCCAGCAGGCCTTCCAGCACTTTTGAGCCTGTCTGAAAAACTCACTGGCCACCTAGGCCGCTCAAAACTGCCCAAAGTTGAAAACCAAGCTACTCGAGTCGGAAAGGAAACCGGAACTGGGATTGGGTAACCTGGAAGTGTAGAGAAAACCGCAAAAGGACAAACCTCGGCCCGAAAAGGCCGCGGGCACGTGCAGAACTTCGGAGAATTGGAGACTTCTGGATGAAAGCTATCTTAGCAGCAGCCGCGATCGGTTTGGCAGGGATCCCTCTGCTGGCCCCCTTGCCAGGAGAGGCCCAGCCGCTTTTCCAATTGGGTGCCTACCGCCTTGAGCAGGGGACGATTATTCCCGTCGGCAGCCTCAGCAGCGAAGGGCCGCAATACTTTTACCCCGACACCATCTACCCGCTGGAGGTGGCCGTCACGCAAAACATTTTCGACAACCAGGGGCGTTTGGTGATCCCGGCGGGCAGCCGCGTTTTTGGGCAAATGGAACCGGCACCGGGCGGATCCCGCTTTGTTGCCACCTCCATCGTCCTCGGCGGTCGCACCTATAGCCTGCAGGCCTCTTCCGGCATCCTCCACGACGAGAAGGATCCCCGCCAGTATTCGGCTGAGGCCATCGCCCAGGATGCAGCCATCGGGGCAGTCGCAGGCACCCTTTTGGGAGCCATCAGCGGCGGCGTCTCGGCGGGCAATGTTCTAGGCGGGGCAGTGGCTGGCGTGGTGGTGGGCAATGTAACCGCTCCCCAGGTGGTGGTGCTGCGCCCCGGCCAGTCGTTTAATCTGACTTTGGAAGCGCCGCTCACCCTGTAATCCCCGGCTTCTGTTCCAAGGCAGGGGTGGAGATCCGGCAACTTGTGATTCACTGGATCAGCAAGTTGTGGATCCCGTGTCTCTATGCCTGCAGAATCCAAATCCACTCCTGTCCTGCACACCACGGAGCACACGTTCAACGCCGGGGGAAAGTCCTTCCCCTACAGGGCGGTGGCCGGCTGGCAGACTCTCTTCCGGCGGGAAAAGCCGGTAGCCGAGATCTTCCACGTCGCCTATCTGAGGCAGGAGGTTGACTCCCGACAGCGGCCTCTCACCTTCGTCTTCAACGGCGGGCCGGGGGCGGCCTCTGCCTATTTGCACATGGGATCCCTGGGGCCGAGACGCCTCCGCTTTGGGCCCAACGGCAGCTTGCCGCCCTCGCCAGTGCAACTGGTGGATAACGGCGAAAGTTGGCTGCTGTTTTCTGATTTGGTCTTTGTCGATCCGGTGGGGACGGGGTTCAGCCGCGCCCTGCCCAAGGAGTCTCAAGACGCCAAAAGTTCTCAGGAAAAATCCGATCCGGCGGCCAAGCCCACCCAGGCGGAGGAAAAGGAAGACGAGCCCCCCAAGGAGGCTCCCTTTTGGGACGTGGAGCGGGATTTGCAATCCTTGGGCGAGTTTATCCAGGGCTTCCTCTCGCGCTACAAGCGCTGGCTCTCTCCCATTTTCATTGCCGGCGAGAGCTACGGGGGCTTTCGGGTGGCGCGGCTGGCCAAGGAGCTGCAAGCCAAGTTTGGCGTGGGCCTGTCGGGGGCTATTCTCATCTCGCCGGCCATCGAGTTCGGGCTGCTGGAGACCACCGATTACAACCTCAGCACCTGGGCAATGCTTTTCCCCTCCTATGTCGCCACAGCAGCCTATCATGGGCGGTGTGGCTGGGGGGAGGATTTGCAGATCCTGCTGCCCAAAGCAGAAGGCTTTGCCCGCCAGCGGCTGTTGCCCCTCTTGGCCATGGGAGAGGCGATGCCAGAAGCGGAGCGGCAGGCCATCTACGCGGAGATGGCGGCAGGGATCGGACTCTCGCCGGAGTATGTGGCCCACAAGGGGGGGCGGATCGACCCGGCCAGCTTTGCCCGCGAGCTGTTGCGCTCCCAGCGGCTGGTGCTGGGGCTCTACGACGCCTCTGTAACCACCGTGGATCCCTTTCCGGATCGGCCTACCTTCGAGGGATCCGATCCCACCTTAGATGGGGTAGATCGCCTGTTTACTGCCGCCATCAACAGCCACCTGCGGGAGACCCTGCAGGTGGACACGGAGCTGACCTATCACCTCCTGAACCTAGAGGTGTTCAAGTCCTGGCGCTTCGCCCCCAAGGGGGAGCTCAAGCAAGGGTTCATCGGCGCCATGGACGAGCTGCGCAGCAGCATGGCCCTCAACCCCCACATGCGGGTGAGCATTCACCACGGCTTCTACGACCTGGTCACCCCTTACTTTGCCTCCAACCACCTGGTGGATTTGATGAAGCTGGATCCCCGCCTCAAGGCCAACCTCACCCTGCGCCACTACCGCGGCGGCCACATGTTCTACACCTGGGATCCCTCGCGGGCCGAGTGGTTTGCCGAAATGGCTGAGTTTTACCGAAAGGCCGTTTCCAGCTCGGGGATCCCTGCGTGATGGGCAATCCCAACCCCGCCTGCCTACTGCCGCAGCCAACGGGTGGTGCCGTCTTTTTGGTCGATAAGGGTGATCCCCAGAGCCTTTAACTGCTCCCGAATGCGATCGGCTTCGGCAAAGTTTTTCGCCTTGCGGGCCGCCGTGCGTTGGGCCACCAGCTCTTCAATCCGCGCGTCTTCAAGGGGTGGAAGCTTGGCCAGTTCCCCGTTGGCGGCAGCTTTCTCGGATCCCTGGGCAGGCTGGGGCCAGCAGAAGCCCAGCGTGGCCAAGATCTCCAGCAGGGCGGCGCCCTTCTGCCTCAGCAAGTGCGGCTGCAGGTGGGTGTGGCCCTGGTGGGTCAAGAGGTTGTGCTCGCGGATCAGTTCCTTGGCCAGCTCAAAGGCAAGAGCCAGCGCCCCAGGGGTGCCGAAGTCGTCGTCCATGGCCGTCTGGAAAGCCCTCATCGCCTCGGAATCGGGGGATCCCCCTTGGCCAAACTGCTGGGCGCAGTGGATCCCTTTTTGGAGAGTCTCCCAGCCGTGGCTGGCCGCCTCCATTGCTGCTTCAGTGAGGTCAATCGGGCTGCGGTAATGGGTCTGCAGCAGGAACAGCCGCAGGGCCATGGGGTGATAGAGGGCAAGGGCCTGTCGTAGGGTGGTGAAGTTGCCCAAAGATTTGGACATCTTCTGGCCGTTGACGTTGACAAAGCCGTTGTGCAGCCAG
>NZ_JANSHG010000184.1:0-4208 GCF_047461555.1 Synechococcus sp. WC101 | reverse complement strand
AGGCCATCTCCGCCTGTTTGATCAGGTAGTCGAGGATTTCCTGATAGGAGAGATCCCGTAAGTCCTCAACCTTGAGGTTGTCTTTGAGCAGGGGAATGAACTCCTGCATCTTGGCCGTCAGCTTGTCGATTTCCCACTCCTCCGGCGGCAGCTCCGGGTTGACGTGGGCTTGCACGATCTCCTCAACGGTCTTGCGCACGTAGTCCAGGATCTTGGGTTTGAGGTTCTCCCCTTCCAGGATGCGCCGCCGCTCCGAGTAGATGGCCCGCCGCTGGTTGTTCATTACCTCGTCGTACTCGAACACCTGTTTGCGCAGGTCAAAGTAATACACTTCCACCTTGCGCTGCGCGTTCTCCAGGCTGCTGGAAAGCAGCGGGTGCTCGATGGGCATGTCTTCGTCTACCCGGAACATGTCCATCAGCTTGGCCACCCGCTCGCCACCGAAGATCTTGAGCAGGTTGTCTTCTAGGCTGAGGAAAAAGCGCGAGGAGCCAGGGTCTCCTTGCCGTCCGGCGCGGCCCCGCAACTGGTTGTCGATGCGGCGGGACTCGTGGCGCTCCGTGCCGATGACATGCAAGCCCCCCAGCCGCACCACCTCCTCGTGTTCGGCCTCTGTGACCTTTTCGTACTCGGCCTTGATGCTGTTGTAGACCTCCCGCAGTTGCAAGATCAGAGGATCCTGCACCGGCGCCTTCTCCGAGGCCACTGCGATGAGATCTTCCACCACCAGCTCCGGCAGGCGGTTTAACCCATACTTGGCCACTGCAGCGGCCACCACCTCGTCCAAAGCCTGGCTGGTGCGGGCCGACAGCTCACAGGGGTAAAAGTTGGGAGAGACCACCGTCCAGGATTTTTTCGGCTTGGGCGAGGTTCCGCCAAACCCTTGCCCACCGCCCCGTCCCACCATGGGAACGGATCCCAGGGGGTTGTCGGCGTCCAGTTGGGCCAGCTTGGGCATCAGCCGTTCCCGCAGCTTGAGGCGGGCCATGTACTCCGCATTGCCGCCCAAAATAATATCCGTGCCCCGCCCGGCCATGTTGGTAGCAATGGTTACAGCACCTTTGCGTCCTGCCTGGGCGATGATTTCCGCCTCCCGTTCCACGTTCTCCGGTTTGGCGTTGAGGAGGTTGTGGGGGATCCCCATTTCCTTGAGCATGGCCGAGAGGCGTTCGGATTTCTCCACGCTGGTGGTTCCCACCAAAACAGGGCGCCCCTGGGCGTGCATGTGGGCAATCTCCTCGGCGACCGCTTTCCACTTGGCGTTTTCGGTCTTGTACACCAAATCGGGGGCATCTTTGCGGCGAATGGGCCGGTTGGTGGGGATCACCGTGACTTCTAGGTTGTAGGTTTTGCTGAACTCGGCTTCCTCGGTGCGGGCAGTGCCTGTCATGCCGGAGAGCTTGGGGTAGAGCAGGAAGAGGTTTTGGTAGGTGATGGTGGCCAGGGTTTGGCTCTCGTTTTGAATCGGCACCCCCTCCTTGGCCTCCACCGCCTGGTGCAGCCCGTCCGACCAGCGGCGACCGGGGAGCACCCGCCCGGTGAACTCGTCCACGATCACCACCTCTTGGTTGCGGACGATGTAGTGGACATCCCGGATGAAGAGCTCCTTGGCCTTCACTGCATTAAAGACAAAGTGCGCCCAGGGATCCTTGGGATCGAACAGGTCGGAGACCCCCAGCAGCCGCTCCGCCGCCTCAAACCCTTCGTCGGTGAGGATGACGTTGCGGGCTTTTTCGTCCACCTCGTAGTGCTCGTCCCGGATCAGCTCCCGCGCCACCTGAGCCGCCTTGAGGTATTTTTCGGAGGGGCGGGCCATCTGGCCGGAGATGATCAGGGGAGTGCGGGCCTCGTCGATGAGGATGGAGTCCACCTCGTCGATGATGCAGTAGTTAAAGGGCCGCTGCATCACCTCTTTGATGTCGGTGGCCATGTTGTCCCGCAGGTAGTCGAAGCCCAGCTCGCTGTTGGTGCAGTAGGTGATGTCGCAGTGGTAGCTGCGCCGCTTCTCGTCGGTGGACATGCCCTCTTGCACCAGGCCGACGGTCAGGCCCAGGAAGCGGTGCACCTGCCCCATCCACTCCGAGTCCCGCCGGGCCAAGTAGCCGTTGACAGTAACGATGTGAACCCCTTTCCCGGTCAGGCCGTTGAGATAGGCAGGCAAGGTGGCGACCAGGGTTTTCCCTTCGCCAGTTTTCATCTCGGCAATCTGGCCCTCGTGCAGCACCATGCCGCCAATGAGCTGCACATCGTAGTGGCGCAAGTTGAGAACCCGCTTGGCCGCTTCCCGCACCACTGCAAAAGCCTCGGGCAGGAGATCGTCGAGGGACTCCCCTCTATCCAAGCGCTGGCGAAACTCGGTGGTCTTGGCCCTGAGCTCCGCATCCGAAAGGGAGGCGATCTCAATCTCCAGCGAGTTGATCAGCTTGACAACAGGCAGGTACTTGCGGATCTTGCGATCGTTGGGATCCCCAAGGAGCTTCTGGAGAATTTGGAGCATGGGCAAGCCTAGGCCAATCATTAAAGTAGCGATATAGCGCAATTTTACCATTCCAATTGGCTTGGCCGGCCAGCCCAGCCAAGACGGCAACAGCCCTTTGCCAAGAAAGCCCCAAGCCCTGGAGGGGGGAAAGTGCTTGCGGCCAAGGGCAAGAAGATGTCAGGCTAGGGAAGCGAAGGGATCCCAGGGCTTATGAACTTTCTAGGCGTTGGACTGCCGGAAATGCTGGTTATCTTTGCGGTGGCCCTCTTGGTGTTTGGGCCGCGCAAGCTGCCGGAGATTGGCCGTGCCCTAGCCAAAACCTTGCGCAGCTTGCAGGATGCCGCCAGAGAGTTTGAGGCCCAGTTAACCCAGGAAGCCGAGGAGCTGGAAAAGGCCGCCCGCACAGCCGCTCCCAAGGGCGCCAAAACAGCAGCTCCAGCCCCAACCCAAACCAACTCGACCGGCACAGCCGACCCGTCCACAAAGCCGGCTGCCGAAGCAGAGCCTGTGGCCGCCGCATCCCCGTCCGAGGGCTCGTCAACGGCGGATGCTGCCTAGTCTATGCCCCGCTGCAACCTGCTCTGTTTCGGCATGGAGATCACGCACCTGTTCGTTTTGCTCCGGCGGAGGTAGCAGCCGGGCTGCGGCAACACGGCCAAAACCCCTCCGACTCCGAGATCTCACCAGGAGCTGCCCCCTGCCGGCTCCTCGGCGACGATGGGGATTCGCATCGACCTCAGGCGTTGGGATGGTCGGCTGGTGGATCCCTGGTTGTTGCAGGAGATCAACCGACAGGACTGAAACCCCTTGGCCAGGGGTGCTTGCTCGGAGACCGATCCAGGCCCTAGGGTAAAGGGGCGAGCTCTTTGCGCCTCTATGCCCACGGCCACCCTGTTGGTCTCTTGCCCCGATCAAAAAGGGCTGGTAGCCAAGCTCTCTAACTTTATCTACAGTTACGACGGCAACATTCTTCACGCCGACCACCACACAGATCTCGAGGCAGGGCTGTTCCTGAGCCGCATCGAGTGGGACCTAGAGGGCTTTCGCTTGGAACGCTCGGAGATTGTCCCCGCTTTCTCTGGGATTGCCCGCGGGATCCAGGCCAACTGGGAGCTGCATTTTTCCGACACGCGCCGGCGCATTGCGGTGTGGGTTAGCAACCAGCCCCACTGTCTGCTGGATCTCATCTGGCGGCAGAGGGCTGGGGAGCTGCTGGCGGAGATTCCTTTGATCATCAGCAACCATCCCGATTTGGAGCCGCTGGCCCGCTCTTTTGGCATTGACTACTACCACATCCCTGTTTCTCCGGAGAACAAGGCCGAGGCAGAGGCCCGCCAGCTCGCCCTGTTGCAGGAATATCGCATTGACCTGGTGGTCTTGGCCAAGTACATGCAGGTGCTGAGCGGGTGGCTGCTCCGCCAGGCGCCGCCGGTGATCAACATTCACCACTCCACCCTGCCTGCCTTTGCCGGCGCCAACCCCTACCAGCGCGCCCACCAGCGGGGCGTCAAGATCATCGGCGCCACCGCCCACTACGCCACCGAGGAGCTGGACGAAGGGCCGATCATCGAGCAGGACGTGGTGCGGGTAAGTCACCGCGACACAGTAGCCGACCTCATTCGCAAGGGCCGCGACATGGAGCGCCTAGTCCTGGCCCGGGCCGTGCGCTATCACCTGGAAAATCGCGTGCTGGTCTACCACAACAAGACTGTGGTGTTCGCTTGAAGGA
>NZ_JANSHG010000183.1:0-4297 GCF_047461555.1 Synechococcus sp. WC101 | reverse complement strand
GTACAAGCCCTTTCAGGTCTTTGCCGTTACCTTGCCGCTTGAGGGGGCCGACTCCACCACCCGCGCCATTTCGGCTTTGCAATTCCAGCAGGATCGGAAGCGGGATCTGCTGAACAAGTGGGGGGCCTTCAGCCGCGGCGACCTAGAGTTTTTCTTCACCCCCGGCTACAACTGGAACGGCGCCATCTACGCCGGCGGCAGCCTTTTCTTCCGCTATGCCCCCAACAACTTGTTCCGGGCTTTCACCATCAGCTCGGAGCAATCCTGCTTCTACATGCCCTCTGACAACTCCGAAATCACTGCCTTTGGAGAGCTGGTGGCTGGGGCTATTGGCTATGCCGGCCAGCAGGTGAGCGATACTCTGATTTTCGATGTTCACTCTGGCCGGCAAGACGTAGCGCCAGAGGTGCTGGCTCGGTTGAACAACTTAAATTTTGACTCGGTGCAAAACCAGGTAGAGCCAGAAAATGTGGCTTTGGATCCGTTGGAGCTCCACCTTTTCGGTCGCATTCGCACCCGGGGATCCTATGCCCAAGATGCATCGGGATGGGCGGCTTCTCCCCTCAACGCTAAGCGCGATCCCAACCCCGGACGGATTAAGGCGGGCGGTTTTCAGGCCGGGGCCGACCAGGTCTGCCCTCCCTATGTAGACGATGTCTATCGGGCTGACAACCGCTTTGGCCCCAAAGCCAGCTACGACCGTCCGCCTGTAACTCCTGACCCGCAGAGGGGCTGCGACGTGGACACCTTTGCTCAGAGGTTTGGTGTCGGTGCCGGTAGCCCGATTCCTGCTGATGCCAGGAACAACCAGAATGAGTCTTTGACCGAGGACAACCCACCCCCAGGCGCCCTTTCCGAGGTGGGCTTGGATGGCTATTGGGAGCGGCGGGCCCGTGTGGAGGGCTTGCGGGTGATCGTGGGGCAGCGGCTGGAGCTGACCCGCACCGATTCTTTGCCTTTGCCTCTGGTGCCGCCCGGGGATCCCAACGATCCCACCAAGCTGCAGGCCATTTTCATCAGCAACGAGGCGCGGCAACGCCTAACGCTACGGGATAACCCAGCGGCAGTGCAGGCCACGGCCGTTTACCACTACAGCCATGAGCAGGGGCGCTTCCCCATTGCTTGCCTGGCCACGGTAGCCCACCCCGGCTCTCCCTGGAGCTTGCAGCGGGCTTCCACTTTCCGGAACGGCCCCCAAAGCATCAACTTCTTTACCGGCGAGGGCACCAACGTTTGGGAATATGATCCCACGCCAATGAGAGGGCAGCTACAGCCTGGCACCCCACTGTGGACGGCGCTCACCAACCTGGCCAATTTTGCCGGCGATCCCGACGGGGCCTATCCACCCAGACAGGAGCCAGGCCGCATTCACCCGGATCCGTTTATTACGGCCTTTGGCAACTTCTCGGAGCTGCGGCGGGTCATCGATACCGTTAACAGAGGCACTGCTGTTGACCAACTGAGCCTAGCCGACCAGACCACGCTGCAAACGGCAGGCTGCATGTTGGGCATGCTGGCCGACAACATTCTGCGCATCGAGGAGGCTGCCAATGCCGGGGATCCAGCGGCTCAAACCCTCTGGAACGACATTCAAGCCAGCCGAGCTGGGAACCGAGAGGCGGCCAATCGGTTTTATCTGCCGCTGCGCTACATCTTCCCGACCACCAGTTTCAACCAGACGGATACCCTGGAAACGGAGCGGCGCAGCGCTTACTCCTTCCTTCCGAGCACAGTCAGCTATCAGGCTGTAACCAACTTAAACGAGGTTGCTCTGGAGCCCCGTTCTGGAATTGGCAACTGGGCTTTGCCCCATGCCCCAGCCGATTGCACTGCTGCTGGCCCCAATAGCAACCAATTTGATCTCATTCGGATTGGCGACCAGTGTCATCGCGTGCCCTTCAAAGATTCCGTCTTCTACGATGGCCGCGAGGCGATGGCGGTGCGGGCCCTCAACATCGACCTGGCCCTTTTGACCAACAACGTCAATGGCCAGGCCAACGGGCTGATCAACGGAGATACTTGGCTGCCTGCCGGCGTGCAAGAAGGCCGCGAGGGGGGCATTTTCTACGCCTTCCGGGAAGATGCGGTGCGGGAAGATGCCATCGCCCGCCCACCCTTGGACACTTTTGATAACTACCTAACCAGCTGGCGCAACGCAAACCCCAGCGGCACTTTGGGCAGGGCTGGCGTTATGAACGCCGGTCAGCCAGGTCGCGGCACGGCCGACAATGGCCAAACGGTCTGGGATCCCCCCGTTTCCGATGCCGGACTTAGCCCTAAGCCGGTGGACTACTACGCGGATCCGGATCGGCGGCCCTATGGCTTCCGGCTGCGCAACGGGGCGGTGCTGGCCCGCGGCGGGTTCAACCCTGATGACGCGATTTTTGGCTTGTCTTTTATTTCCGACAACCCCGTTTACATCCAAGGGGACTTCAACCTGCATCAGACAAGGGACGGGAGACGGCTAGAGGAGTTCACCACCCTCCTTGAGTTCGACCCGCAAACTGGCCTCTACAGCAACTTCTACGGGCGGCTGCGATCCGGACCCAATGAAAACCGGGAAGACCGGCGCTTTGCCCGGGCAGCCCAGGATCTCTGGCGGCCCAGCGAGGTCATAGGCGACTCGGTCAATATCCTCTCCGCCGATTTCTGCGACGGCAGCATCGACGACGGCTTTGTCCAGGATGGCACCCTCGATGGCGGCGGCAGCAACTACACCTCCGGCCAAGACTACGCAGGTGGACGGGCCTCGGCCCCTCGCCGCAACGACTACTACGGCTGCAGTGGGCCAAACCTAGGGGCCAACACCTCCTTCCTCAACCAGGCCCTGGTGATCCGGGGCAACAACTGGCCGGGCAACGGTGGCGTCCTGCGCTTCGACAACACAAATGGGGCCCAGAACCTGGGCGACAACACCAACCAGCCCGGCTGGCCGGACGTGTTTGCCCGCGACACCCTCTTTGCCCGCCGCAACAGCACCGATCCCAACTCCAATGAGGCCGACCGGACGGTGGGTCTGGGCGTGCCGGAGGTGCGGCAGTTGCGGGCGCCGGATCGGGAATATGCCAACTTTGGCGTGCGCATCTCGGCCCTGGGCAACCCGGTGCTGGATACCTCCCGTTGGGTGATGGTGGCTCCCCTCGGGCCTTGTCCGAATCCGGGCGGCGCCGGCCTGCTGGCCGAGTATTACAACGGCTGGCTCAGCAGCCCGCAGAACCAGTACGACCGCAACACAGGGTTTGCCGACCCCAATAATCCTCTAGGTCCTGTAGGTCTGCTCCAAACTGCCCAAAACCGCAACCTGCCCTACCTGCGGGCGGTGCGCTGGCCGGATCCGATATTCCCCGTCGACTGGGAACCGATGCCGGACGCCATCGGCCAGTACAACAACCGCTACACCAGCAGTGCGCCCACGTGTAATCCAAATGGGAGCGGTGGGCAGCGCTGGGCCTGCGTGCGCGATGCTATCAGTAATGCGGATGGCACCGTCAATCCGAGCAGCTTTGCCCGCAGCGGCCCTGGTTTCCCCTGGTGGGGCGGCTTCCAGTACCGGTTCGGCGGGAGCAACGATCTGAATTCCAACTCTCCCTTTAAGCGGCGGCTGTATAATAGCACCCCTGCTTGCAACGCCACGCTGATTGATACTATTTTTCAGCCACCCCTCACCATCCTGCAGCCCCTTTGCCGCCTGTCGGTGCCGATTCTCTCGCCGCCGAATCTTTGGGAGCCTCGGCCACCTTTCAACCCGCCTGATCCCAGTCCTGATCGGCGGGATCGCGGCGACTGGTTCTGGATGCCCAGTTGCGGAGAGCCGGACGGCAACAACGGCCTGCCGAACGCGCCCATCGATGCGGATGATATCGGCTATTCCTATAAGCCTGTCGGCAACCCTCGCATTGGATACAGGCTCCTCCCCAACGGAGAAGGAACTAGCGAGCTCGTATTCAACAACCCCAACCAGTTCAACTTCCTGCGCTCCTGCTGGCGGCGCAGAAGCGGTGGATCCGGCAGCGGCAACAACAACGGCAACGACTTCTTCGTCGTTCGCTGGGTAGGGGAGATCTATCCGCGCTGGCCGGGCCTGCAGAGCTACCGCATCCTCGATGCCGATGATGGCGTGCGGTTGATCATCCGGCGCAACCCCGGCTACACCCCTCCCAACCCCGCGGAGCCAGCCACCTTCATCAACCGCGGAGTTTGGAACGGCACTCCCCTCAACCTAGGGCCGGACGCGGCAGGGGCCGAAGCCTGGCAGGATAGCAGCAGCAACATGGTCACCCTGCGCTTGGAGCTGGAG
>NZ_JANSHG010000182.1:0-4314 GCF_047461555.1 Synechococcus sp. WC101 | reverse complement strand
GCGGGAAGATGAAGAAGCCACCTTTCCAAACTCAAAAGGCGGAAGTTCTCTGTTTTGGGAGATACCCAATCCAGGATAGGGAGTGGCTGACACCAAAGGGGATCCCCCGGGGAACCTACGACATTTGGCGGATATCCCCAGAGATAACCTGGGCTTAACCTCGTTTTAACCAAAAACAACTGGCCTTTACGTTATAGTAGCTACGCGGACTGGCGAAGTCTTCAATGGAGCGTTCCCAAGGGAACCCTGCGTGCTCAAAGGGATCCTGGGATGTTGCGGTCGGTTGAAGGCTTGTTGAGGATCGCAGGGTTAGCTTGAGGGTTGCCTCCAAGCTTCCAGGCGGTAGTGGCATACCCAGCCCGACGAGTTTTGATTGGGTTGGGAAAGGTTCTCGAGTGAAGTAGCCTTTTTTAGATCTGGGCTAGGATTTTATCTTCATCTGGGAGAGGAGATCTGTATGGTGACGTTGCACCCCTTGGAGCGTCGTTCTTTCCTGAAGTTTTTGTCTGCCACTGTTGCCGGCTTTGCGGCCAGTCAGACGAATTGGCAGCGGGTGTTTGCTCAGCAGACCATCACCATCAATGGCGCTGGGGCGACCTTCCCGGCCCCCATCTATCAAACTTGGGCCCAGGAATTTGGCAAGAAAAACCCTAACATCCAGGTCAACTATCAGTCTGTAGGAAGCGGTGCGGGTCGTCGGCAGTTTGTAGCCCGCACGGTCGATTTCGGTGCCACTGACAGCGTGCCCCGTCCTGAAGAGATCAACCAAATTGAGAATGAGGCTAACCCTCCCAAAGGGATGGTTTCTGTACCCATGGTGGGCGGAGCGGTAGTTGCAGCGTACAACATTCCTGGGGTGGGCCCCGAAATCCGCCTTTCCCGCCTGGCACTGGTGAATATCTTCCTGGGCAAGATCAAGAACTGGAACGATCCCCTGCTGGCTGGCCTTAACCCAGGGGTGACTTTCCCGGATTTGCCGATTACCGTCGTGCATCGCTCTGATGGAAGTGGTACCACCGATATCTTCACCACTCACCTCAACGCTATTAGCCCAGAGTGGAAGCAAAAGGTGGGTCGCGGCTCTTCGGTAAACTGGCCAACCGGCGTAGGGGCGCGTGGGAACGAAGGGGTTTCCGAGCAGATCAAGCAAATTTCTGGCTCGATTGGCTACGTGGAATTCGGCTTTGCCAAGCTCAACAACTTGAACATTGCCCGCTTGGAAAACCGGACAGGCAAGTTTGTAACTCCCAACGTCGAGACGGAGAAAGCGGCGCTGGCCAGAATTCAGCTCGACGAGCGTTTGCTGGGGGTCGATCCGGATCCTAGTGGGGAAGACTCTTACCCTATTGTGGGCTACACCTGGATCCTTGCCTACAAGGTTTACCCCAAAGCCGAGACTTCCAAGGCCGTTAAAGAGTTTCTCCGCTACGGCCTCACTGAGGGGCAGGCTTTCGCTGAGCAGTTGGGATATGTCCCTCTCCCGGAAGAAACGCGGCAAAAAGCTCTGGCTGCCGTGGAAAGCATCACTCCGTAGAAGTTTGTACCCCCTACCCAGCAGATGACCACTACCTTTTCCGCAGAGAGCAGTTCTCTATTTCGGCCCCGGCCCGTCTTCCAGCGTTGGCGCGACTGGCTGTTCATCTGGGCAACGCGGATCGCCGTCTTTTTCTCGGCTTTCCTACTATTGTGGATTGCCCTGGAGATTGGGATTCAGTCGATACCCGCCATTCGGAAGTTCGGGCTGGGCTTTTTCTGGGGCACTACCTGGGATCCTGTTGTGAACAACTACGGTGCTTGGCCCCAGATCTACGGCACCCTGGTGACTTCTCTGATTGCTCTGATCGTGGGCGTTCCCTTAAGCTTCGGCATCTCCATCTTTTTGAGCGAGGACTTTTTGCCTAAGTCCTTGCGCACGGCCTTGATCATTGTGGTGGAGCTGCTGGCAGCCATTCCCAGTGTGGTCTACGGCATTTGGGGGTTGTTTATCTTCATCCCCTTCTTTCGCCCTATACAGATGTTCTTGTTCCAGCACTTCAACTGGCTGACCATTTTCAGCACACCACCAATAGGGCCTGGGATGCTGACAGCGGGGGTTGTCTTGGGGATCATGATCATCCCCATCATTACTGCCATCGCCAGGGAAGTGCTGGTGTCCGTTCCGCCAGAGTTGCGGGCGGCTGCCTATGCGATGGGAGCCACTCGCTGGGAAGCCATCTTTGGTGTCGTGCTGCCGGCAGCAATTGGCGGCCTCCTGGGAGCGGTGGTTTTGGGTTTGGGACGCGCCCTAGGGGAGACGATGGCAGTAGCGATGCTGATTGGGAATGCCCGCGGCATTAGCATCTCGCTTCTGGCTCCTGCCAGCAACATCCCAGCCCTGTTGGCCAACGAGTTTGCGGAAGCAGGCCCTGAGCAGGTTGCAGCACTCATGTATGTGGCCTTGATTCTGTTAGCAATCACTCTGGTAGTTAACATTGCGGCGGAGCTGATGATACGCCGTGTCAAGTTTGCGCTAACAGCTTCGCGGGAGTAGAGGAACATGACGGCGCAAGTGCAGGCGATAGAGCAAGGCAATTTGTTTAAGCGCAGAGCAAAGCCCTGGCAGCGCATCTTCTTGGATGTAGGAATGACAGCGCTGACAGCCACCTCCAGCATCTTCGCCATTTTTGTGCTGGCTCTCATCCTCTACTACGTTTTCACCAGGGGCATCGAGCGCCTGAGCTGGCAGACGCTGACCCAGCTTCCCCCTCCTCCGGGCGATCAGGTGGGCGGATTTGGCAATGCAGTGCTGGGGACGATTATTGTGGTGTCGATTGCTATCTCCATCACATTCCCCATTGGTCTATTCGCAGCCATCTATCTCTCGGAGTTTGGCAAAAACAGCCCCACAGCCTCCTTTCTGCGCTTCATCATCAAGGTGTTGACGGGGGTTCCCTCCATCATTGCTGGGGTGTTTGCCTATGGGGTGCTGGTGCTTTCCACCAAAACCTTCTCGGCCCTTGCCGGCGGGATGGCTCTATCGGTGCTGACCCTGCCTATCATCATTTTGTCCTGTGAAGAGGCGCTGCGCCTGGTGCCAGCCGATACGCGGGCTGCTGCCTATGCGTTGGGGGCTTCGCGAGTGCAGACGGTGTTTCGCGTGGTGTTGCCAGCGGCTCTGCCGGTGATCCTGACGGGGGTGACGTTGGCCATTGCCCGCGCTGCTGGTGAGACGGCGCCCTTGATCTTCACGGCTTTGTTTAGCTTTCTCTGGCCCAGCGGTTTGTTGAAGCCAGTGGCCTCGCTGGCTGTGTTGATCTACAACTTTGCCCTTGTCCCCTTTGAAAACCAGCAGAAGCTTGCCTGGGGAGGGGCTTTGGCTCTGGTGATTTTGACCCTGATCACCACCGTCAGTTTCCGACTCCTTGTGAGTCGTCGCCAAGAAGCCATCACTATCTAAGCCTTGCAGCGACGTTATCTTTTTCAACACTCCTATGCGCTCTCCACTCTCTGACAAGTCGGGCTCTCCTGAGCAATCCACCCGGTTGGAGGTTGAACTAGAGACGCGGGATCTGAGCGTCTACTACGGCTCCCACCTGGCGGTTAAGCAGGTTTCCCTGAAGATCCCGAAAAATCACATCACAGCCTTCATTGGCCCCTCAGGTTGCGGCAAGAGCACTATTTTGCGCTGCTTCAACCGCATGAATGACTTAATCCCAGGGGCAAGGGTAGAAGGCTCCGTTATCTTCCACGGGAAAAACATCTACGACCCGGATGTGGATCCCTCTGAGGTGCGGCGGCGGGTTGGCCTAGTGTTTCAGAAGCCCAACCCCTTCCCCAAATCCATCTACGACAACATTGCCTTTGGGCCCCGGATTAATGGCTACCAGGGGGATCTGGACGAGCTCGTGGAGCGGGCACTGCGCCAGGCCGTTCTCTGGGATGAGGTGAAAGATAAGTTGAGGATGAGCGCCCTTTCCCTCTCCGGTGGACAACAGCAGCGCCTCTGCATTGCCCGCACCCTGGCCATTCAGCCGGAGGTAATTCTAATGGACGAGCCTTGCGCCTCGCTGGATCCTATTTCTACGCTGCGCATTGAGGAGCTGCTTAAGGAATTGGGCCGTCGCTACACGATCATCATCGTCACCCACAACATGCAGCAGGCAGCTCGCGTGTCCGACTTCACTGCCTTCTTCAACACTGAACTTGACGAGAGAGGGATCCGCTACGGACGAATGGTAGAGTTTGACCGCACCGAGAAGATCTTCAACTCTCCTGCCAACCGCGAGACGGAAGAGTATGTGAGCGGGCGCTTTGGCTAAGTCGCGGCTGACAGAA
>NZ_JANSHG010000181.1:0-4446 GCF_047461555.1 Synechococcus sp. WC101 | reverse complement strand
AGAGATCCAGGTGCCAACCTCCTGCATTGCCCTGGCAGCCCGGGCTCTAATCCGGCAGGGGGTATCCGTCTGCTGGCGGGAAGAAAGCCTGTCTGCCCTGATTCGGCTGGGATCCAAAGGAGCCGGCGATCGAGCTGCTATTCTGCTGGTGGAAATGAGCTTGATGGGCCAGCCGGAGGAGCTGAAAAACTGGCTGGAGATGTGTTGGCAACTGCCCGCCTATCGCCGCGAGCCGTTGCGGCTGCGCGGATAAAGGATCCCGCAGCAGGCGCGCTAGCCCTGTTCTGGCTGGTCGAAGAGAAACTGCCCGCCGTAGCCGGTAACGATGCGGGTTCCATCTTTGAGGATATGGATTTCCACCTGGTCGCTGGCCCAATTAAGTTGGTTTTCCAGGGCAGGGTTAAAGACATGTACCCGCTGGTTGCGGGAAGAGACCAGCGAGTGGGGGGAGCGAATGGCCTGGGATTGCAGGTAGGGCCCGTCCACCAAAATATCCAGCTCTTGCAGCAGCTCCTGGGCGCCGGGAGGAGCCTGGGGGGATCGCAACTCTTCCAGCGTGAATCCACTGAAGGCCATCACCGTCAGCCCTTTCGCTTTCAGGAGCCGCGCCAAGCTGGCCAGGGCAGGAGCCTGCCAGAAGGGCTCCCCTCCCGAGAAGGTCACCCCCTCGTTTCTGGGGTTGCTGAGGATTTGCTCGGCCAGGTCGGTGATCTTCACCAGTTGGTTGACCTCAAACGGCCAAGAAGTAGGGTTGAAGCAGCCCGGGCACTCTCGCAGGCAGCCCTGCACCCAGACCACAGCGCGCCGGCCCGGCCCATTGACTTCCGACTCGTCTACATAGCCCATCAGGTTAAGATAGCCTCTCGGGATCCGCGCCTGAAAGTCCAGCGCTATCTTTGCCTTGGACATGGGTCACCTGCTGCAAAACGGCTTTGAGACTACTCTTAGCCTAGTGAGAAGCCGAACGCGAAAGCTGTAATCTTATAGTCAAATTAATGGAGATGTCTCCAAAGCGCTCCGCGCCGCTGACGCCCCCAACCCCTCTCCCTCTGGGAGAGGGGAGTTAGGGATCGACGAAGCAACCATTTCGTTAGTCAGGTAGGCTGCTGGTGGAAAAGAAAGATTCTAGCTGATCATCGCGCTAGGCGCTATCCCTCCCCACGGTATAGACGGTGGGGTATCCCCCGCCTTCAGATGAAGCCAGGAGCCCCGGGCAGACTTTTCGGGATCCGGTACTCCACCATGAGCCCTGCTGCTCCTAGCTTTGCAGCAAAGTGTCTCGTATCTCGCCCGGGTAACGTGCCACCTTCCACCGCCAGCGACCGAACGCGCCATGGGCATTGACGGCTTGCACCCACTCGTCCAGATAGCGCCGCTTCACCCGGTCTAGTTCGGTGTCCTGTCCCTTTGTTTCCAGAATGAGCATGTCGCCGTTGGCCAGGCGCACAAGAAAATCTGGCCGATACTTCCGCACCACGCCGCGATACAGGTACAGGACTTCGAAGCCTAGATGGTCGTTCTTCGCCCAGGCGCTCACGGCACTGCTATTGTCCAATACGAAAGCATCCGACGCCTCCCACGTGCTGTCGTAGACGCAGACGTTGATGTGCGACTTGCGCGTGCGTTCACAAGGTTTGCTGGTGTACCAGGTGCGCATTTGGCCCGTCGAGCGGATCGGGTGGTCGCGATCGAAGACTGGCACAAGTTTCTCAGTGTTCTCCTGCCGCACCGCCTCGCAGACATGTTGCACAACTCGTGACAGGTTGAGGGTGATGATCAGCCGACGGCGCAGTTCGTCCTGATAAAAAAGAGGTGGGGAGATCAAAATCCGGTCAGAGCGAATGAACTGCTCGACAATCCGCACCAACTGCGCCAGCAAGATTTCGCGACTGCCTCTCCAGCTTTGCCTTACCTGATCGAACACATTGCGGGCAGTTTCGAAGATGATGCGCTGCGTGCGAAACTCTCGCGCCAACTTCTCCAGTTCGATACGGCTGATCTGGTTTACGTCGGGCTTGCCTTCGAGAATTGGTGCCAGTTCTGCCACTTGCGGCGTCTGAGCCGCGTCTAGTTCCAATGGCTGCACCTTTGACCAATCGAGAGTCAACGTTGGCTGAAGTAAGCGCTCGATGCGCACCACATTCGGCCAGCGGATCTCAAACTCCGCTTTGGCCGGGTCCGGTTCTACGGCGGTCTTGGGCGTTGGCGGGGGCGGCGGGCCATCTCCGCTATCCTCGTGCGGCAAGAAAGTAAAAGGCACGCCGAAGATATTGACGTATTCGGGCTCAAGCAGCCCCGTTTGTGGGTTGATCTCGTAGGATGTGCGGCGCAGGCCCCGGCCCACGACCTGCTCGCACAGAAGTTGGGAAGTGAAGGCCCGCAGCCCCATAATGTGCGTCACCGTCTTGGCATCCCAGCCCTCACTGAGCATCCCAACGGAAATGACGTTCTGGATTTTCTCGCCGGGCTGCCCCACCTGGCCCACCGTATCTACGATCTTTCGCAAACGTTCCGCCTGCTCTGCTTTGGTCAGCCGGCATTCGACCGGTACGTCCTCCTCTTCTCCATCATCGGCCTCGTCTGAAGCTTCCACCACTGCAGTGGACTCTTCCTTTGCCTCAGCCTCTTCTAGCACCTTCGAGTCGATGTGCAAGATTCCCTCCGAGTTACACAGCTCGTCAATGGGAATGCGCCGTGATTCGAAGGCGTGCTTGACCCGCGCTGCCGTCTCAGTGCGGTTACAGACAGTGATCATCACAGGCGGCGTGGGCAGGTCGGCTGCTTTCCAGGCCTTCCACGTCTCCCGCCAGTCGTAGCCCAGCAGGTAGTAGGCGTTCAGCACCAGATCCGGCAGCAGCTCTTCGGGATTGGCGCGTCGGTTGAGGTCGTCTTTCACCTCCGGGTCGTTGTAGATGTGGTATAGACGGGACTTGTAGGTTTTGGCATTGGGCACAGCGTCGTCACGCACTACAACGCGCGGGGTCTTGACCAGCCCCGATTCGATGGCGTCGTTCAGCCCGAAGTCGCTGACGATCCAGCCAAAGAGCGCCTCTTCACTGCTCTTCTTTCCCGAGGGCGCGAAGGGGGTGGCGGAGAAGTCGTAACAGGTGAGAATGCCGCGCGAACGGTGCAGCCGATCCAGGCCTCCAACCCACACCGTCGCTTCTTGGGCGCTGTCTTTTAAATCACGCTGGCGCAGGTACTTGCCTTCGGCTTCCCAGTTGACGCGCCAGGCGTGGTGCGCCTCGTCGTTGATGACCAGCAGGTTGTGCGCGTTGGCCATCTCGCCCAGCACCTCGCGCGTATAGGCTTCATCGCTCTTCGCGCCGCGTTTGTCCACGCTCTTCCGCTTTTTGATCTGCTCTTCGCTCTCCCAGGCCAGGGCATGCCAGTTGCGGACCAGCACCCGCCCCTGCCGCAGCTTGTCGAGCAGCGTGGACGGCACAATGTCGAACGCTTCGTAATAGTTACCGGCGCCCGCGGGCTCGAGCACCGCCAGCCGTTTCTTGACCGTCAGACCGGGGGCAACGACCAGCACGTTCTTCGAAAAGCGGGCATCTTGGGGGTTGGCCACTTTGTTAAGGATGTGCCAGGCAATCACCATCGCCATGACGATGGTCTTGCCCGTGCCGGTGGCCATCTTGCAGCACCGCCGATCAAAGTCCCCGCCGTCTCCCGGGATCTCAATGCCCACCCGCTCGGCAGCAGGCGCCTCGGTCAGCTAAATGAGCGTCTCGACGGCTTCCAATTGACAGAAGAAAAAGCGACGTCTGTCGAACTCCTCCGGGTCATGCCAGTGCGCCAAGAGCCGCCTGGTGATGCTGGTGATCCCGGGATAGCCTGCCTCGCGCCAGGCTTTGACGCGCGGGCGGATCTGGTTGACAAGCGGGATTTCAACGAAGATGCCCGGATCGTCGAAAGATTTGGAACCGGGAGTCGCTACCACGTAACCCGCTGGCCGCCGCCCTTCAACCAGTTCGAACGTACGCGTCTCGCGATCGTAGCGCCAGTGCTTCTTCGGCTCCTCGTAGGGAGAGTTGATGATCAAGCGGTCAATGGTAGTCCGGGCCATCGCTTTCCTCGCATTCTGTTGCTGCGCTGATCTGTTCCTTCGCCCAGTGGCACATCCGGGCAACCACGCTCGTCAGATCATCGTCAGAGGCGAGCGTGATTTCCAAATCGTCGTAGCGGAAGGCGACGGCAAAAGGGTTCAGCCGGCGCAGTTGGCTTTCCGTGACTGGCAGCGTCACGCCGCGATTCGCTAACAGGCGCGCCAGCTTGACCAGATCGTGTGTGCGCTCGAACTCGATCTGTTGCAGGAACAAGACCGCCTTGAGCGATTTCTCCACCGCCTGCTGGGCGTGGAAATAAGTACAGCCTTTTAATTTAAAATAGGGTACAGGTATTCAAGAGGAAGGAGAGAAAGGAATGCCGACTCATTCTTTG
>NZ_JANSHG010000180.1:0-4505 GCF_047461555.1 Synechococcus sp. WC101 | reverse complement strand
CGGCGCCGCCTGGTAGCCCTGGGATCCCACCGCCAAAAGCTGCTGCAGCGGGTGAACCGCCCTGGGCTGGCCCAGGGTGCGCAGCGTTGCCTGCACAAAGCCGGTGGCATTGGCAATCGGGGCCCGCTCCGGAAAGTCGTAAAACAGGGGCAACGTCTGCCACAAAAAATCCGGCTCGACAAAATGGCCGGGATGCAGCAGGAGCAGATATTCTCCCTGGAGCTGGCCGGATCCCAGCATGTAGGCTAGGGGATCGGTCGTGGGGCTTGGGCAAGACCAGTACTCGCAGGGGATGGCCCGCGCCACTTTAGCCATCTCCGCATCTTCCACCCGATCCACAATATGGACAAACAGCCGCTCCCAGGGGTAATCCAGGCGCAGGGCCGAGAGCACCGTCTGCCGGGTCGCTTCCACGGAATCCCGCTGGCGCAGCACCAGCACGTCCACCCGCGGCAGTTGAAAAAACGCCCGCCGCAGCACCTCGGGCGCGGGCACCCCCTCCTGCGGCACCTGGGGATAGCGGCTGAGGATAAAGCCCACCGCCGCCAGCCAAACGTACAGCTCTGCCCCCCAAAACAGAAGGGATCCCAGACCGGTCAGCCCCTCGCTGATGCGCCAGTAGAGGTACGCCACCCCAGCGATAAGGTGGAGCAACCCCACTCCCCGAAACAAGTACACCCGCACAGCCCTGGATCTCACAGGCGCTCCACACAGGATTGGGATTGGGCCAAGCCAGGATCCCCCCTTTGCCCAGCTGCAGGCTGAGGAATGGAACCAGTTGAGCTGTCTTGCCCAGTTGCCCAGCCAGAACGGGAAGCTCACTGCCTATTGGGCAGCCGCCTCAACCGGGTAGACGCTCACCTTTTTCCGCCACTTGCCGTAGCGCTCAAAGGTAACAATGCCGGTGGCCACCGCAAACAAGGTGTCGTCGCCGCCGCGGCGCACGTTCACCCCTGGATGAAACTTGGTGCCCCGCTGTCTCACCAAAATGTAGCCAGGGTGCACCAGCTCGCCGCCAAAGCACTTCACCCCCAGCCGCTTGGCATTGGAGTCGCGACCGTTGCGGGTACTGCCGGTTCCTTTCTTGTGAGCCATAACGCCTCCTCTGCAACTGTGTCGTCGCCAAAGATAAGTTGGGATCCTGAGTTTAGGATCTATTCCTCCGCCGCTGGGATCCCTGTGGTGTCAGTGGTCGCCTCAGAAGTGGATGGCGGAGCAGACTGGGCCGTGGCCAGGGTTGTGCCGTTGAGTTCGATGGACTCGATCAGCACGCGGGTGAGCGGCTGCCGGTGTCCTCTCTTTTTGCGGGTTCCCTTCTTCGGCCTCATCTTGTAGACGATGATTTTGTTGCCGCGGCGGTGCTGCAAGACCCGTGCCCTGACCACTGCCTCGGGAACATACGGATGCCCTAGCGTCACCTGTCCCTCGTGGTTGATTAACAACACCTGGGACAGGGCCAAGGGGCTGTTTTCCTCTGTGCCGGGCAGGCGATCGACGTCGTAAAAGCGCCCTGGCTCTACCCAAAGCTGCTTGCCACTGGTTTCCACAATTGCGTAGGTCATGCCTTTTCCTTGCCGTACAGGTGCCCCTAGGGGTCTTGCAACCTGATCCGAGCATTGACAGCGATTTTTAATCCTAGCGGAAAAACCTGCCCTCTGTCAGCTAGGGCTATTCCCTCACCCCCATCCCCTCTCCCTTTGGGAGAGGGGAGTTGGAGCATCATTCGGTCAGCTTTTCCCAGGCGGCCTGGAGGGCAGCTTGCATGCGCTGGGCGGCGCGGCTAAGGCGCTGCTGCCAGGTTGTCCATTTTTGCTGCAAAAACTCTGCCGCCTCATCGAGCAGGGAGAGGTCGAACTTGCCCCCTTTGGCCAGCTCGTCCCGCACTTGCTTGACCTTGACGCGCACCACCTCCGGCGGATCCTGGGGGCCGACCAGGGATTTGAGGCGATTCCCCATGCGCTGGATGAGCTGCTTGACTTGGCGAGACTTTTCGCTCCAAAAGTTCTTTAGGCCCTCAGTTTCTGATTTGAGGCGCTGCGGCGCATCTTCCTTGACCACCACGGCATCTACGTCGATGGCCTCTACATCCTCCGGCAACAGGACGGCGCGCCCTCCCCAGGGCTCGGCGATGCTGCCCCCCAGGATGTAGGCGGCAATCGTTCCGGTTTCCCAATCGAAGAGAAAATCCTCGATCCAGCCCACCGGCTGATCCCCAATACGCACGGTTCGCCGGTAGAGGGAGCTAAGCGGCGTTGCCGGAGTGGCGAAGACGGTGGAGTAGGTCAGCAGCGCGTCCGGCCCGATGAGAGAGATTTGCTCCAGGGGGGTGTAGCCCTGCTGGCTGGTGAAGTAGCAGACCCGCCCTTGTCCATCGACCCAGATTTCTTCGACAGTGCCCAGGGCCGTGGCAGTGCTGCTATCCAGGGCCAGCAGGCCCACCACTTGGCTGCGTCGGACGACTTGTTCCATAGAGAAGTTCTCCTGACTTGCGGGATTTAAGGGAGATGGAGGCTTGGGCTGCTTAGCCTCCGCGGTAGTAGTGTAGCTGCGCCCTGAGGCGGGCAATTTCCTGGGCCATATCCAAAACCATGGCCGCCCCAACCCAGTTGAGGCCCAAGTCCCGATGCAGGCGGATCATCTGCAGCAGGCGCCGCAGTTGTTGGGGGGTGAGGTAGCTGCTTTGCGCTTCCACCAGCCCCTGCAACAGCAGCCACTCCAGCAGGTGGGTCGGGATCCCGGCTACTTCACTGGCCTGCTCAAAGGTGTAGAGCCGTTCTTCTACCCGCACAATGGCCAAGCTCATAGCCTCACCTCCTGCAAGTAGGCGCGGGGATCCCAGCTCCGATTTTGCCGCAGCTTCTCGTAGAGATCCCGCTCAGTGGGGGAGAGGGATTTGGGCGTGACAACCTTCAGCCGCACCAGCAGGTCGCCCCGCTGCCCTTGGGGATCCCGCCAGCCCTGGCCGCGCAGCCGCAGGGTCTGGCCGCTATCCACGCCGGCGGGGATCTTCAGTTGCACCCGACCGGTGGGGGTGGGGACTTCCGCTGTGCCGCCCAAAACCGCCTCGTCAGGGGTGATGGGCAGCTCGCAGAGCAGGTTGTCGCCGTCGAAGCGGAAGAAGGGGTGCGGGGGCAGCTCCAGGGTGAGGTAGAGATCCCCCCTCGGCCCGCCAAAGGGGCTATATTGGCCTTTACCCTTGACGCGGATGCGGCTGCCCGGTTTGGCGCCGGGAGGAATGCGGATGGTGAGGGTTTCGCCATCCACGCTCAGCCGCTTTTGGGTGCCGTGGAAGGCCTCTGCCCAGGTGAGGCCCAGCGTGGCTTCTACGTCTTGCCCTGGCAGATCCACCGAGACAAACGGCCCAAACCCCGTGGTGAAGCCCTGGAAGCCGCCGCGGCGGGATCCCATGCGGCCCAGCAGCTCGTTGATGAAGTCCTCGAAGCTGGCGTACTGGGCAAATCCCTCCATGCCCGGCCCCGCCGCCGCGCCGCTGCCCACCCGTTGCCAGTACTGGCCAAACTGGTCGTAGCGCCGCCGCTTGTCGGGATCCGAGAGCACCTCGTAGGCTTCGTTGATCTGCTTGAAGCGCTCCTCGGCCGCCTTGTTGCCGGGGTTGACGTCGGGGTGATACTGGCGAGCCAGCTTGCGATAGGCGCGCTTGATCTCCTCTAAAGAGGCATCTCGGCTGACGCCCAGGATCTGGTAGTAGTCCTTGAAATCGCTCGCAGCCATAAGCTCACCCCTACGAAATCAGGTTAAGGCTTTTAGGATACCTTCAGGCTAGAGGTGCAATCGGAAAACCCAGAGCGAGGGAGAAACACTTAGCTCTGTCCTTGCCCCTGAGAGCACTCCCCTAGGGTTTGCGCCTGGAGAAAATCCCGTTGTCGTCTCTTGTGAAAACTTGTTTGACCTTTTCCCAAGCCTTGAGCAGCGCCTGGGTGACCGGGCTGCCCTCTGCCTTGGCCTGGTTATAGGCTTCCACAAAGGTTTGCTGGGCTTCTTCTGAGAGATCGGCGCGGATCTCGGGGGAGATGGTTTCGGGAGTCAGGGATCCCTCTGGCTCGCTGGGCAAGTTCAAGTCGGCAGTGGCCACCTCTTCGCCGCCGGCACTTTGCAGCAGCAAGTAGATTTCGCCCGCTTTTTCCTCCGGCACCTGCACCACCAACAGGAATTCGCCCGCCTGCACCCGCGTCTGGTAGATGGCGGCCTTCTCCTGTGGCATGCCCAGGGCAATGAGGGCGGATCCCAGCCCCGCTCCCAGCGCCCCGTAGAGAGCGCCACCGGTTGCCCCCAGCAGCGCCGCTCCTAGTGGCCCGGCGGCCACCACCGCCCCCAAAAAGGGAATAAACAGCACCCCTACCCCCGTGAGGAGCCCCAGCAGCGATCCAAACAGGGATCCGTAGATGGCGCCGCTGGTCAAGCCATCGAGAACCACATCTTTGCGAGTGATAAAGCCACTAATTTTGGCTTCCGTTTGAAAGTTGCGGCCAATGATGGAGATGCGG
>NZ_JANSHG010000179.1:0-4539 GCF_047461555.1 Synechococcus sp. WC101 | reverse complement strand
GGCCTACACAGCCCAAGAGGCCACGCGGATCTTTCTGCAGCAGCTTCTTGCCAAACTCCAGGCAGAGGGCTGGCAGCCCGATAAGGTGATCTTGACCGTGCCGGTGGGAGCCTACGAGGGCTATTTGCACAACCTGCAAGAGGTGTTTGGCTCCCTAGGGATCCAACAGGTCGTGTTCCTCGACGAGTCCACCGCGGCTGCTTTGGGCTACGGGATCCAGGAGCCGGGATCCCTGATTTTGGTGATCGATTTGGGGGGCGGAACTCTCGACCTCTCTTTGGTCAAAATCTTGAAGCCAGAGCAGGGCACTGCTTACCGAGCTGAGGTCATTGCCAAAACTGACCGGGCCTATGGCTGTGGCGGCGTCGATATCGATATCTGGATTGCCGAATGGGTGCTGGAGCAGTTGGGCCGCAAGCGACAGCAGGTCCCGGCCAACAGCTTCCAGGTTCTGTGCGAGGTTGCCGAGCGGCTCAAGATCCGCCTCTCCAGCCATTCTCAGGCCAGCGAGGCCTGGCTGGATGAAGACTCCTTTGAGACCCACACTTTAACGCTTCAGCGCGAGCAACTCCAGGAGCTGTTGGAAGAGCGCGGCCTGCTGACGCGGCTGAGAGAAGCCATCGATGAGGTCATCGAGAAAGCCCACAATAAAGGGATCTCTAAACGAGATATCCACCAGGTGGTGTTGGTGGGTGGCACCAGCCTCATCCCAGGAGTGCAGCATCAGGTCATTAGCCTCTTTGGCCGCGACAAGGTCAAGTACCACAAGCCGTTTGAGGCAGTGGCCCACGGCGCTCTGGCCTTCACCCAGTTTGCTCGCCTTCAAGATCATCTCCGCCATACCTATGCCCTGCGGCTCTGGAATCCCTATTTGCAGGCGCCCGACTTTTTCCCTCTCTTTAAGAGCGGCACGGCTTATCCTGCCACGGTGGAACTGCCTCCCTTGCAGGCCAACGCCAATGGGCAAAGCCACATCAACCTGGTGGTTGGTGAGATGGCCGAGGAAGGGGCAACTGAGGTTGTTTACGATCCCGACGGTCGGATGCAGATCCGCAACAGCACCGCAGCTTCTAGCTTTCGTCCCCTTGGGATCCACAACCAGCTTTCCATTCCCCTCAAGCCGCTAGGGCGGGTGGGAGTGGATCGTTTGCAGGTCACCTTTGCCGTCGATGCCGGGCGAACTTTGCGGGTAACGGTAGTAGATTTGCAAACTCAAAAGACCCTTATGCAGCAGCAGGTGGTTGGAAGGTTAACTTGAGGTTAGGGATGGCGGAAAACTTTGATCCTGTTCTGGGTGGACAGCAACCAGCCGGATCCGATCCGGTCATGGGAGGCTTGGTGGGCATTGAGCAAGCCCTGGGCAGTCCGAATCCCAAGGTGAGAATCCAAGCAATCAAGGGTGCTCTGAGGTACGGATCCAGAGGGGCCGAGCTTGTTATCCAAGCCCTGCGAAATGATCCCAACTGGGAAGTGCAGTTTGCGGCTTGGGAGACGCTGCTGGAATCGAAGGATCCGCAGCAGGTGCAGGTGGCAAAGTCCCATCGACTTCCCCTCCGACAGGTTGGAGATGTCCGAGCAAGGTATAAAGCGGGAGAGCGGGATTTCCGCTGGGCCAACCTGAGGGGGGCCGACCTGATTGAGGCCAACCTGATTGGGGCCAACCTGAGCAGGGCCAACCTGAGCGGGGCCGACCTGATTGAGGCCAACCTGATTGGGGCCAACCTGAGCAGGGCCGACCTGATTGAGGCCAACCTGAGCCAGGCCAACCTGATCTGGGCCGACCTGATTGAGGCCAACCTGAGCAAGGCCAACCTGAGCGGGGCCAACCTGAGCGGGGCCGACCTGAGCAGGGCCGACCTGAGCTGGGCCGACCTGATTGAGGCCAACCTGAGCAAGGCCAACCTGAGCGGGGCCAACCTGAGCCAGGCCAACCTGAGCAAGGCCAACCTGAGCGGGGCCAACCTGAGCCAGGCCAACCTGAGCAGGGCTGACCTGAGCGAGGCTGACCTGAGCGGGGCCAACCTGAGCAAGGCCAACCTGAGCGGGGCCAACCTGAGCCAGGCCAACCTGAGCAGGGCTGACCTGAGCGGGGCCAACCTGAGCCAGGCCAACCTGAGCGGGGCCAACCTGAGCGAGGCTGACCTGAGCTGGGCCAACCTGAGCGAGGCCAACCTGAGCAGGGCCAACCTGAGCTGGGCCAACCTGAGCGAGGCTGACCTGAGCGGGGCCAACCTGAGCAGGGCTGACCTGAGCTGGGCCAACCTGAGCCAGGCCAACCTGAGCAGGGCTGACCTGAGCAGGGCCAACCTGAGCGGGGCCAACCTGAGCAGGGCTGACCTGAGCGGGGCCAACCTGAGCCAGGCCAACCTGAGCAGGGCTGACCTGAGCGGGGCCAACCTGAGCGGGGCCGACCTGAGCGGGGCCGACCTGAGCAGGGCTGACCTGAGGGGAGCCAACTTGAGGGGAGCAAAGCTGGGTGGCACGAACCTAAAGGGGGCAAACCTATGGGGCGCAAAACTAAGTCCCGGCTGGGATCAATTCGCCGACTTGAAAGGGGCCATCCTCCCCGACGGAGCCATCCATCCCTAGCCTGATCCCTTGGCTACACTACCTACAGCCGCTCTCAGTGGATCCATGAGTCCCTCAGATCTCGCCTTTGCCAGCAATCACCAAGACATCCTCACACTGCTGGACTTAGTGGTTCGCGCCCGCTACCCTTTGATCTACCTGGTTACTCCCGAAGAAGCCCCGGCAGAGGAGCTCCTGCAAGTTCTAGCCGATTCCCTCGAGCCCAAGCGCAAACTCCTAATCTGGGATATCGTCTCCGGCTGGTCAGATAACGGCCAAAACAAAGGCCAATTGATGCCTGCTCTGGGCCGCATCGGCGCCATCAAAGAGGACGAGGCGGTTATTTGTGTTCTCAAAGACCTAAACCCCACCCTGAGAAATCCGGAACGCTCGGACAATTACCCCGTCATCCGCTACCTGAAAACCCTGGCCAGAGAGAGCCGCCACAGCCGCAAGTCCATCATCCTCTTGGGCCAAGAAGCCGTTGTCCCTGCCGAGCTGCGCGAGGAAATTGTGGTCTATGATTTTCCCCTGCCCAGCATTCCCGAAATTGAGCGGATCATTACCCACGCGATCCCTGCCCGTCAACTGGAGCTGAGCAGCCCTGCGCGAGAACAACTGGTTCGAGCCTGCCAAGGACTGACGCGGCAGCGCATTGAACGCATCCTGGCCCGCGCCTTAGCTGCCAAGGGCAAGGTCAGCGAGGGCGACATCGATCTGGTTTTGGAAGAAAAAAAGCAATACATCCGCCAAACGGAAATCCTAGAATTTTACAGCCCTTCGGAAACCTTGCAAAATGTCGGCGGCCTGGAAAACCTCAAGGCCTGGATTAGAGAACGCCGCAACAGTTTTAGCGCTCAGGCCCGTGCCTATGGCTTGCCCAGTCCTAAGGGCATTTTGCTGGCCGGGATCCAGGGCACCGGCAAGTCTCTATGTGCCAAAACCATAGCCCGCGAGTGGCGCATGCCCTTGCTCAGGCTGGATGTGGGGCGACTCTTCGGCGGGATCGTCGGCGAAAGCGAAAGCCGCGTGCGCCAGATGATCCAAATTGCCGAAGCCATGGCCCCTTGTGTGTTGTGGATTGATGAGTTGGATAAAGCCTTTGGCGGCGTCAACAGCGAGTTTTCAGGGGATTCGGGCACCAGCAAGCGGGTCTTCGGCAGCCTGATCACCTGGATGCAGGAAAAAACCAAACCCGTTTTTATTGTTGCCACCGCCAACAATGTCCGCATCTTGCCGGCCGAGCTGCTGCGCAAAGGCCGGTTTGACGAAATTTTCTTCGTCAATTTGCCCAACCAACGGGAGCGGGAGGAGATCTTCCAAGTCCACATCCAGCGGCTGCGGCCCAACCGCGTGCGGGATTTTGCCTACCCTGAGCTGGCCATGGCCAGCGAAAACTTCAGCGGCGCAGAAATTGAGCAGACCATCTACGATGCCATGCACATGGCCTTCAACCAGGATCCGCCCCGCGAGTTTACCCAGGAGGATATTCTCGGCGCCATTCGCCAAACCGTTCCCCTGGCCGCCATCGCCCGCGACCAGATTCAAGACTTGAAAGCGTGGGCTGCCGAGTCCGGGGCCCGAACGGCCTCCCGAGATCAACACCTTGTGCACGAGCTGCAAACCCTGGTGCAAAAAAGAGGGCTGGGCCCCATCGAAGTCGACAGCCCCTCCTCATTTAAGTTTTCTAACTAAGGCAGCTCTACCGAGGTGGGCTTGGAGGCGTAGGTTAGGCCCCAGCCCAATTTCTCCCGCATGACGCGGAAAAACTCCGGTCGGCGTAGGCGAATCAAATCTGTGCAGTAGGGGGCGCGGACAACGCGAATTTGGTCTTCTGGCAGGATGTAGCAGCCGGCATTGCCGTCCGCTACCAAAACCAGCGGCTGAGGGCTGGCGGGGCTGATCCATACCTCTTCCGAATCGGGAAAGACCAGAGCCCGTGAGGCCATCGAGTGGGGACAGATAGGGATC
>NZ_JANSHG010000178.1:0-4603 GCF_047461555.1 Synechococcus sp. WC101 | reverse complement strand
AGGGGCAGATCTGGGGCGTGCCCTGGCGCTGGGGGGTAACGGCCATTGCCTACCGCCGCGACCGGGTGAGCGACCCCATCCGGGACTGGGCGGATCTGTGGCGGCCTGAGCTGGCCGGCAAACTCACCCTGCCAGATCACCCCCGGGAGGTGATCGGGCTCGTCCTCAAAAAGCTGGGCCGCTCCTACAACGATCCCCTCGATCCCGAAGAGGCCGAACTGCGGCGAGAGCTGGGATCCCTGCACCGCCAGGTTCTGGCCTATACTTCCGCCGACTACTTGCCCATGTTGCGCCTGGCCGATAGCTGGGTGGCTGTGGGCTGGTCGCAGGATCTCTATGCCACCCAGGCCAACTACCCCGAGCTGGAGGTGGCGATCCCGGCTTCGGGATCCGCCATCTGGTGGGATGTCTGGGTGCGGCCGCATAGAGCTCACAACGCTTCCCCAGAGCTGGAAGGATCCCTGCTGGCCGACTGGATTGACTTCGTCCTAACCCCAGAGTTCGCCCCCCGCCTGGTGAACTTGAGCGGGATCCCTTCGGTTTGGCCGCTGGATTTGGCCCAACTCTCTCCTCGGCTGCGTCGCAGGGCTGACTTTCAGCCTTCTACCTGGGAGCGCGCCGAGATTTGGCGGCCTCTGAGCCCCGCCGAAGCCGAGTCCTACCTCCGCCTCTGGGACCAGATGCGGCGCGGCCTCTTGTAGCCCGGCTTTTTCCGACCCCGGCGGCCAAGGTGTGAGAACCGGCAAGTCTAGGGAGGCAACCAGGACCCTCTACTTGTCCTTTTTGCTCTTTTTGCCCGCTTTGGGTGTCTCCGCGACGGCCTGTTCCAGTTGCAAGCCAGCAGGGTCTGTGGCCGCCTCTGCAGAAGGCTCAACCGCCTCAGGGATCCCAGACGCCTCTGCTTCTACAGAAGGGAGAGCTGCCTGCGGCTCTGTTGCAACCTCCCCCTCAGCTTTCGCATCGACAGGAGGCTCAACTGCCTCGGGGATCGCGGATCCCTCTGGCTTCTCGGCCTCAAACTCCGTCTCCGGCACCCCTGCCCTAGCCGACTCAGACCTCTCCTGCCGGTCTTCACCCTCAGAGCGGGGCGAGAGGGTGGGCGGTTCGGTGGGGTTGCCTTCGCTATCGACCCAGTTGACCGTGGTTTGGGACTTCAGCCAGGCCATCACCTTGTTGGCGAGCAGATCTTCGTGGACTGCTTGGCGGACTCGCTCCCGATCCAGCTTCTGCCCTTGCTGCGCATAGGCCGCCATCACCTCTTCCACCTCGACTTCCAATTCGTTGGGGCCTACGGCAATCTGCTCCTGCCGGACGATAGCGCTCAGAGCCAAGGTGCGCCGCAGCCGGTTGATGGCCTCGGGCCGGTGGCGCTCCATCAACTGGTTGAGAGTTTCCGGCGGCAGTTGGGACAAGAACTTGCGGATCTCTCCCGGCGTGACCCCTTGCTGCTGCTGCAGCGACTGAAGGCTTCGGGCCAGCAGTTGTGTCGTTTCTTGCTCGACTAGGGTCTCCGGCAGATCCACCTCGGTGGTTTCCAAGATGGCATTGAGGATGGCCGTCTCCAGGTTCTCCTCAGATTGCCGCAGGGCATCTTGCTCGAGGCGCTTTTGCAGGTGTTCCCGCAGTTCGGCCACCGTCTGAAACTCGCTGATCTCCTGCACAAAGGCGTCATCCAGCTCCGGCAGCTCTTTGGTCTTGATCTCTTTGAGGCAGACGGTAAACGTAACCGTTTTCCCGGCCAACTCTTTTCTGAAGTAATCGTCGGGGAAAGTAGCTGTGATCTCCTTGGTTTGGTCGAGCTGCATGCCGACCACGCCCGCCACAAAACCAGGGATGAAGTTCTCCTCTTTGAGCTCCAACTGAAAGTCCTGGGCGGCGATTTCCTCCAGAGGATTGCCCTCGGCATCGCGGGCTTGAAAATCGATCACCACCACATCCCCCAACTGGGCGGGCCGATCCTCCACCGGCAAGAGGGTGGCCCGCTGATCCCGCCACCGGTCGATGAGCTGGTCGATCTGTTCGGGCTTGACGGTGACGCGGGTGGCCGTGACGGTCAGGCCCTTGTATTGGCCGACACGGGCTTCGGGGTACACCTCCACATACCCCGAGAAGCTGAAGTCGGCCTCCGGGTTGAAGCGATCCAGAAGCTGCTCCACCTTGTCGTCCAGCTCGAAGCGGCTGATGGGATGCAGTTGGGTGTCCTTGAGCGCCTGTTGGATGGCCTCGTTGATCAGGTCATCGACGGCACTGGCCATGACGCGCTCGCGGCCCACCTGGCGTATCACCAGGTTGCGGGGAGCTTTGCCCTTGCGAAATCCGGGGATCTGGATATTCCGCTCCAGTTGGCGCAAGGTTTTTTCGTAGGAGCGCTTAACCTGGTCGGCTTCTACCACGATCTTGAGGCCAACCCGGCTGCCAGGACGTTTTTCTTGTGTGACCTGCATAGGAAGTGATGGGCTAGTGGAAGAGGCAAGCAGAATTTCAATCTTACCCCAACTGCTTGGAGATCGACGGGATCCATTCGGAACAGTTCTAGGCAGGGGATCCCTCTGTGGTGACTTCCTTAACGTCCTGAATGTCTTCCTGGGGCTCGGCACGCTTGCTGGGGGGCAGTTGCTTGACTTTGGCTTCCAGCTCCACCACCATTTCCTTCAGCTCGCTAATGGTGACTTCCTTTTCTTGCAACTGCCGATTTTTCTCGCGGGCTTCGATGCTGAATTGGAGACGCATCCAGAGGCTATAGAGCCAGGCAAGGGCGGCCCCGATCCCGGCAGAGGCCAACAGTTCGATCGCCAGCGGGCTTTCAACGCTGACGCCGGGGGCAAAGGTAATCGTGACCGGGCTGGCGTTTTGCATGGCGAAAAGAGCGATTCCCAGGAGGGCCGAGAACAGGATCAGGTAGTTGAACAGTCGCATGCTTTTCTCCTCAGAGGGATCCACGACGGCTTGCCAGCACCAGAATACCCACAAACGGGGGTTGATTTGTTGGCCCAAGAGATCTCAGAAGAACCAGCCATAGCTGTGTAAGCCTTTGCCCAGAAAGTTCACCCCCAGATAACACACCCAAACCACCCCAAAGCCCAAGCTGGCCAAGAGAGCGGGGCGCTTGCCCTGCCAGCCTTTGGTGATGCGGGCGTGCAAATAGGCGGCAAAGACCAACCAGGTGATCAAGGCCCAGGTTTCTTTGGGATCCCAGCTCCAGTAGGTGCCCCAGGCTTCGTTGGCCCAGACGGCGCCGGCAATGATGCCGATGGTCAGCAGCGGGAACCCCAGCCCGATTAGCCGGTAGCTGGTGTTGTCTAAGATTTCCGCCAGGCTCAGCCGTTGCAGCGGGATCCCTTCGGGTGCCGGTTGGGGAGGGGGTTCAGCCGGTCGGGGGGAGCGGATCCCGGCGTAGACCAGTTCTGCAGCGGGCGATGGCAGGGTGGCTTCTGTCCATTCGGGGTGGGTTGCAGGCTGAGAGGGTCCAAATTGCAGGCCGAGGGAGTTGCCCTTTAACTGAACTTCCTGGCCGCGGGTGACGATGAGAAAAGCGATGGCCAAAAGGGATCCCACCAAGAGGGCTGCATAGGCCAGAAGCATCACCGTTACATGCATCATCAGCCAGTTGGATTGCAAAGCCGGCACCAGTGGCTGGGCCTCCTGCATATCTGCCGGCAGGGCCAGGGCGGCAAAGGCCACAACGCCCGTCGCCAGCGGGGCGGTCGTCACCCCCACCCAACGGCTACGAGTCCAGTGGAGAGCCAGCAGATGCAAGGCGGTGATCCCCCAGGCCAAGAAAAACAAAGACTCGTACAAGTTACTCAAGGGGAAATAGCCGGCATCGATCCAGCGGGCCGTCAGCAGGGCGGCGATCGTCAAGTTCGCCCCGATCATCCCCGCCAAGCCCAGCTCCGACAGAAGCTGCACCTGGGGAAACGCTGCCCCGCCCCAATAAAACAGCATGGCCCCTAAGCAAACGGCAAAGGCCACGTTGTTGAGCAAAGCCTGCCACTGAGCTAGATCCAGGCCTGCAAGGGCCGTTATCGCCAACACAGCCATACCTGACCTCAGAAGTTCTCCTGACCTGGCTTGGGCCAGACCGCTGATCCCATTCTAGGGCGGGGGAGGGGATCTTCCCCAAAGGACACATGCTGGTAATGTGGGGATGGCTTATCTGCAGCTCGGCAGGATACCGAAAGTGTTGGGATGTGAGGCTCATGCAAAGACACGCGGGAAAGGCCAGAACCTGGAGATGGGGATGGTGGATGGCTCTGGTGGCGGCTCTTGTGCTGGTCGCTTGCGCTGGATCCCCGCTTGAACAGCCCCAGGAACAGCTACCTCAGCTCGAGCGGGTACCGGTGCCGCCGGAGATCGCCAAGCTGGATGCCTACTTGGAGCACTGCCGTCCGCGAGTACAGATCCTCAGCCCCCAACCCGGAGAGGTGTTGTCGGAGCGGCAAGTAACCGTTCGCTTTGCGGTGCAGGGGTACCCGCTCTTTAAAGATCCGCAACTGGGCCTTGGCCCCCATCTGCACGTGGTGCTGGACAACCGGCCCTACATCGCCCATTACGACGCCGATGCTCCCCTCGTTTTCGAAGATTTGGAGCCGGGATCCCATAC
>NZ_JANSHG010000177.1:0-4625 GCF_047461555.1 Synechococcus sp. WC101 | reverse complement strand
GGGGCAGGCAAGACTACGTTTCTCGATGTGCTGACGGGCAAGGTTAAGCCTACTCGAGGCCGGGTGCTGTTTAAAGGAAAAGATCTGACCAAGCTCAAGGAACATGAGATCTCGATTTTGGGTGTTGGGCGCAAGTTTCAGACGCCGCGGGTCTATCAAAACTTGAGCGTGCGAGAAAACTTGGAGCTATCCCTCAACCCTGACAAAAGGGTTTTTTCCACCCTATTGGGCAAAAAGCATCTGCGAGAAAAAACGGATGCTCTTTTGGAAACCATTGGCCTCAGCCGTAAGGATCGGGTTCCGGCAGGGCTGCTTTCCCACGGAGAAAAGCAATGGCTGGAGATCGGCATGGTGATTGCTCAAGATCCGGATTTGCTGCTGCTGGATGAATGCGTGGCCGGGATGACGGACAAAGAAACAGAAGCTACAGGGGAGTTGATTCAATCCTTAGCCCAAAGCCACACCATTTTGGTGATTGAACATGACATGGTATTTGTCCGGCAAATTGCCCGCAAGGTTACCGTTTTACACCAAGGCTCGGTGCTGTGCGAAGGTACCTTTGAGGATGTGAAAAACGACCCGCGAGTGATTGAGGTCTATCTCGGATCCCACAAGGGGAAAAACTAAGCAAAGAGGCTATAGTTCTGTATCTAATCGACTCATGCGCAGGCCTATGAATACGGAAAACGCGACCGCAACACAAAACTTATCCCGAGATGGATCCGGGCCTCTCCTGGAGGTCTCCAACTTGAGGGTTTACTATGGTCAGAGTTTAATTGTGAAGGATCTCTCTTTTAAGATCTTTCCCGGCCAAGCGGTTTGCCTTCTGGGCCGCAATGGTATGGGCAAAACCACCACACTTAAAGCCCTGATGGGACTTCTGAAAGACTGCACAGGCAAAATTGCTTTTGAGGGCCGTCCTATCAACCATTACCCTCCCAATTGGCGAGCCCGCGCCGGTATTGGCTATGTACCCCAAGGTCGAGAGATATTTCCCCGCCTAACGGTTGAGGAAAACCTGCTGGTGGGTCTAGAAGCGGCACCAGACAGAGAACGGATCATACCTGAGTTTGTCTATGACCTATTCCCAATTCTGCGTTCTTTTCTTAAACGGCTGGGTGGGGATTTGAGCGGTGGGCAGCAGCAGCAACTGGCCATCGCCAGAGCTTTGGTGGCAGAGCCCAAACTTTTGCTCCTGGATGAGCCTACAGAAGGGATCCAACCCTCCATCATCATCGAGATTGAAGAAGCCATCACCCGTATTCAAAAGGAGCGGGGCGTTTCGGTGTTGCTGGTGGAGCAGTATTTTGAGTTTGCCCAAAGTCTGGCCGATTACTTTTATCTTATGGAAAATGGATCCCTTATCATGGAGGGGCCGACTGACCAAATGGACGAAGAAAAAGTCCGAGCTCACCTTTCTATCTGAGGTGGCACCTGGAAAGCCTGAAAACCTCTATAACTTTTTTGAGAGCGGCAAATGGCATCCTGCATGTTCCAGAGACCTTGCCTAAACTTCTGGAAAAGCGAGAAGTCCACCTGCGAGGGGATAGGCTAGGGTTAGCCCTGGGCTTCCTTGAGCAGCAGCGTTGGCTAAGCTAGAAACTGTTCAAGATTGCGCTAGCTTGCCATTTCCATCCACAGGTTTGTGTCTCCTCCGATTCACTTCACTGCAGAGCCCTGGCTGCACACCTACAGCGAAATTATCGATGTGCGCTCTCCGGCAGAGTTCGCAGAGGATCATTGGCCGGGAGCCATCAACTTGCCTGTACTCTACGATACAGAACGGGCGGAGGTGGGCACGCTCTACAAGCAGGTGGATCCCTTTACAGCCCGCAAACGAGGGGCAAGCTTGGTGGCCCAGAACATCAGTCGCCACTTGCAAACCCATTTTGCCGATAAAGATCGCGATTACCGGCCCCTAATCTACTGCTGGCGGGGAGGGCAGCGCTCTGCCAGCTTGGCATTGGTGTTGTCCCAGGTGGGCTGGCAGGTTACGGTTTTGCAAGGTGGCTACAAAACCTACCGGGCCTGGGTGCGCCGACAGCTGCAGATCTTGCCCCAGGAATTTACCTACCGAGTGCTCTGCGGGCCAACAGGGAGTGGCAAAACCAAGTTGCTTGACTATCTGCGCAAACAGGGATCCCAAGTTCTCGATCTGGAAAAGCTGGCCTGTCACCGGGGATCCCTCCTGGGGGCCGAGTGGGGAACCTCGCAGCCCACTCAGAAGAGCTTTGAAAGTCAACTGGTGCAGGCCTTTCTCCAGTGGGATCCCGCCAAGCCGGTCTGGGTGGAGTCGGAAAGTGCCAAAGTGGGCCAGCTTCATTTGCCCCCTGCTCTTTGGCAGGCCATCACCCAAGCCGACTGCGTAGAGGTGCAGTTGCCTCTAGAAGAACGGGTGAAGGGGTTGATCGCCCACTATCCCCACTGGATAGCCCACCCCCAGGCGCTAAAGGAAAAATTGCTGTCTTTGAAGTCCCGCTACGGCCAGGCCTGTTTGCAGCGCTGGTTTGAGCTCATCGACGCCCAAGACTGGCCGCAATTTGTGCGGGAGCTACTGCAGCAGCACTACGATCCCACCTATCGCCACGGCCTGCAGCAACACTTTAACCGTATCCGCGCTCGCCTTGAGCTGCCTGACCTCTCCGAGAGCAGCCTACAGGAGGCCGCTGTCCGACTCAGGGGGATGTCGTTTTGACCTGCGCCAGCCCTCGCCGGGCAAGCGCGACCAAGTCTGGCGGCGGAAATGTCAAGCAAAGTCCTGTTTGCCCCTCTCAGAGGGGAACTAGGGACTTCGAGGCTGACTGCTGCAGCTCCGACAGCAACGAGGCGGGGTGCTCCTTGTAGGGCCAGGCAAAAGCGTGACGAAAAGCCGCCTCCTGACAGCGCTTGAGCTGGTCGAAATCGATAATGTCGTGCGTGAGCAAGTTTTCGTACTCAAACGGCAGGCGCACGTTGTGCAGGCCGGCGTTGTCGGTGCAGATGGCGATATCTACCCCCGCGTCAAAGCAGCGGTCGAAGACGATTTTGAGGGGCTCCAAGCTGGGCAGCGTCCCCGTCTTCAGGTAAGTGGTGGGACAGACCTCCAGGCATTGGCCGCGCCGCGCCAGCTCTGGCAGCAGCTCTGGGTAGTGGAGAGGGATCTGGATCCCGTGGCCAATCCGCGAGACATAGGGCAGCAGCTCTGGGTAACAGCCATCCAAAGTCTCATAGAGATGGGCAGTGGTTTTGAGGCCACGGGCCAGGGCATATTTGAACAGCTCAATCCACTCGTCCATGCGTTCGCCGTAGGCCTTATCTCCCCCCGCCAGGTCGATGGCAGACACGTATTCGGACTCGGCGGCGGCCTCCACCATGGCGCGGTTGATATGGCTGGGCAGGCGGGAGTGCAAACACACAATCTGGGTGGTGACGATGGGATATTCCCGCTGCTGGCTGGCTTGCCCTACCGTTTCGATAACTTGGCGCATCTGCTTGAGGCGATCCGCCTCGTCCAAGCTGGGATCTGTGCGCAGATAGGGGGTGTAGCGAATCTCTAGATAGGCCAAATCCTCAAAAACATAGGCCCCCCGCAGCAGACGGTAGATGAAATAAGGTAAGCTTTCCAGGGTTTGCACCTGTTCCACTAGCGTGTGCAGCTCCAAGTAATCTTCAAGGGTGTTGCGCGGGCGGGTGTAGAACTCCTCAAACTCGGCGTAGTCAGGAAAGCGTGCTGCCAGAGGGGATCCCTGGCGATGCAGGTAGCGCCACAAAATCCTAGGAACGACCGAACCGCCTAGGTGGCGGTGTAACTCCGCATGCAGTGCCATACTTCAAAGCTTCCCCCAGAGGCTCCCCTCACCGCCCGCCAAGGGCGGACCTGGCTTGGTTGTTAAGTACTATTTCTACTGTTATCCAACAGCGGCAGTCCTGTCCAGGCGCAATTGCGCAGGGTCGGCTAGCCGGGGGCCAGGTGATGAGGTTTCTAATAGCCAGGTTTGATGACCAGGTCAATGCTTGAGTCCTGGTCGAGCCCGGCCAGGGATCCCGGCAAACTAGGTAAAGAGCCTTAAGATAGTTCTGGAGGTTTGCTGAGCAGAGATACTCAGGAGCGATTCTGGTAAAAGGCTGTTGGCTGTAGCCGACGGCAATCCCCCTGGAAGGGTGCGGTATGAACTTAGCGTAACGAGGTTATCTTCATGGCGCTGCCCAGCTTGCACGAGTTTCCCTGGCTGACCACGGTCATCGTCTATCCGGTGGTGGCCGCCCTCTTCATCCCCTTGATCCCGGCGCCCGCTGGGGATCCCACTACCCGCGTCTACGCGCAAAAGTTGGCAGAACGGGTTCGCTGGTTTGCCCTCTTCATCGCGGTTACCGACCTGCTCATTTTGCTGGCTGGCTTCTATGTCGGCTATGACCCCAGCCAGACAAGCTTACAACTGCTGGAGCGCTACACCTGGGTGCCGCAGGTGGGGCTGAGCTGGTCGGTGGGGGCCGATGGCCTTTCCATGCCGCTGATCCTGCTCACGGCTTTTGTGACCACGCTTGCCATCTTGGCCGCCTGGCCGGTCACCCTCAAGCCGCGCCTGTTTTATTTTCTGATGTTGGCCATGTACGGCGGGCAGATCGGGGTGTTCGCCGTGCAGGAC
>NZ_JANSHG010000176.1:0-4642 GCF_047461555.1 Synechococcus sp. WC101 | reverse complement strand
TTGAACGCTCCCGCCTCTCATCCTGACTCTGGCCGGCCCGCCCCCCTACATCCCCCCGTATACGGGGGGACTGGGGGACTGGGGGGTACAGAGCGGGGCTTCCAGGACTACGTCCCGCTAGCGCGAACGGCGGATTAGCTAACCAAACTTGCTCACTTGAACCTTGACAAACAAAGCCGGGATAGCCTCAAAAAGGCTACAGTAAAGCTACGGAGGCGGAAGCGCCGCCTGAAGGTTTCTGCGGGATTCTGGGCAAAATGCTCTTATGAGATCCGTGGAATTGTCCTGGGTTGGGATTTGACGCACGGGGAGAGAGGGGTATGGGCAAAGTCATCGGGATTGACCTGGGAACCACCAACAGTTGCGTGGCGGTTTTGGAAGGGGGCAAGCCCGTGGTGATCACCAACGCCGAAGGAGGGCGCACCACCCCCAGCATCGTCGGCTTTGCCAAGAACAACGTCCGCCTGGTGGGCCAACTGGCCAAGCGTCAGGCGGTTACCAACGCCGAAAACACCATCTTCAGCATCAAACGCTTCATTGGCCGCACCTTCGCCGAAACTGAAGAAGAGCGCAAGCGAGTCCCCTACAAGGTGATCCCTGGCCGGGACAACATGGTGGAGGTGGTGGTGCAGGATCGCGCCTACACGCCCCAGGAGATCTCCGCAATGATCCTGCAAAAGCTGAAGGCCGACGCGGAGGCTTATCTGGGGGAGCCGGTGACTCAGGCGGTGATCACCGTCCCCGCCTACTTTACCGATGCCCAGCGCCAGGCCACCAAAGACGCGGGCACCATTGCCGGACTGGAGGTGTTGCGCATCATCAACGAACCGACGGCAGCCGCCCTGGCCTACGGGCTGGACAAACAAGATCAAGATCTGCGCATCTTGGTTTTCGACCTGGGTGGCGGCACCTTCGACGTCTCGGTGCTGCAACTGGGCAGCGGCGTGTTCGAGGTACAAGCCACCGCCGGCAACAACCACCTGGGCGGGGATGACTTTGACCAGAGAATTGTCGATTGGCTCAACCGCCAGTTTTTGGAGACGGAAGCGATCGACCTCTCCCGGGATCGCATGGCCTTGCAGCGGATGCGGGAGGCGGCGGAGAAGGCCAAAATCGAGCTGTCCAGCACCCAGGTTACGCTCATCAACCTGCCCTTTATCACCGCCGACGACTCCGGGCCCAAACACCTGGAAGTGGAGCTGACCCGCGCCAAGTTCGAGGAGTTGGTGCAGGATCTGGTGGAGGCTACTGTTGAGCCCACCGAGCAAGCTTTGCGGGATGCCGGCCTCTCCCCTGAGGATATCGACCGCGTGCTGCTGGTGGGTGGCTCTACTCGCATTCCCGCTGTTCAGGAGAAGATTCGGCAAATCTTCAAAAAAAACCCGGATCGCTCCGTCAACCCCGACGAGGCAGTAGCCCTTGGCGCAGCCATCCAGGCAGGGGTGGTAGGCGGAGAAGTGAAAGACCTGCTGCTGTTGGATGTGATTCCCCTCTCCATTGGCGTGGAGACCTTGGGCGGGGTATTCACCCGCATCATCGAGCGCAACACCACCATTCCCACCAGCAAAACCCAAATTTTCTCCACCGCCACCGACGGCCAGACAATGGTGGAAATCCACGTCTTGCAGGGAGAGCGGGCTATGGCCAAGGACAACAAGACCTTGGGCCGCTTTCAACTAACCGGGATCCCGCCAGCTCCCCGCGGGGTGCCCCAGATCGAAGTCTCCTTTGATATCGATGCCAACGGCATTTTGAAAGTCTCCGCCCGCGAGAAGGGGACGGGGATCGAGCAGAGCATCAAGATCACCAACCACGGCGGCTTGAGCAGCAGCGAGATCGAGCGGATGCGTCGGGAAGCCGAGGCCTACGCCGAAGAAGATCGGCGCCGGCGGCAGTTGGTGGAAGCCCGCAACCAAGCGGACAGCCTGCTCTACAACTACGAGAAGACCCTGCAGGAGCACGGCAGTCGCCTTAGCGAGATCTGCCTCCAGAGGGGGGCCCAGGCGGCGGGCACATTGAGGGCGCTGCTGGCAAATGATAACGTAGACTTAGCAACTTTACGGAATGCAATGGAAGAGCTGCGGGCTGTGCTCCTAGAGATGGGGAGTGAGATCTATGGCACTCGCTGAGGATACTCGGCGAAGGCTTTTGCTGAGCTCTGGGGCATGGCAGAGGGGCATTGCCTGGGCCATCCGGCAAGCTGTGTTTCCGGCGTCATTCGATCCTTGTTCTCTGAAGCGCTTCTATGGCTCGTGACTACTACGAAATCTTGGGGGTTAGCCGTGATAGCTCCAAGGAAGAGATTAAGCGCGCCTATCGTCGGCTGGCCCGCAAGTATCACCCTGACGTCAACAAAGAGCCAGGGGCTGAGGATCGCTTCAAGGAAATCAACCGCGCCTATGAGGTGCTCTCGGACGACGAGCTGAGGGCTCGCTACGACCGCTTTGGGGAAGCTGGGCTGAGCGGTGCGGCGGCTGCCGCCAGCGGGTTCCAGGATTTCGCCGGAATCGGTGGCTTCGCCGACCTTTTCGAGAGCTTCTTCACCAACTTTGCGGGAGGGGGAGTTGGCTACAGCCGCAGCCGCCAAGGGCCGGTACGCGGGGATGACCTGCGCTTTGACCTGAAATTGGAGTTTCTCGAGGCCATCTTCGGCGGCGAAAAGCAAATTCGCATCAGCCACTTGGAGGTCTGCCCGGTCTGTGGGGGCAGCGGGGCCAAGCCCGGCACAGATGTGAAAGTCTGCCCCACCTGTGGCGGCGCTGGTCAGGTGCGGCGGGCCACCCGCACCCCCTTTGGCAACTTTACCCAGGTCTCGATCTGCCCCACCTGCGGCGGTGCCGGCCGGGTGCTGGAAGAGCCCTGCTATAACTGCAATGGCGAGGGCCTCGCCCAGACCACCAAGAAGCTGCGCATCAACATCCCTGCCGGCGTGGACAGCGGCACCCGTCTGCGGGTTTCTGGCGAGGGGGATGCCGGTCGGCGCGGTGGCCCACCTGGGGATCTCTACGTTTACCTCTTCGTCGAGCCGGATCCCGACTTCCAGCGGGATGGTCTCACCATCTTCTCGCAGGTGCGGGTAAGCTATCTGCAGGCCATTTTGGGGGCTAAAGTCTTGGTGCCCACGGTGGACTCGAAGGCGGGCCTGGAGGAAGAGGCGGAGCTGACCATTCCGGCGGGTTCCCAGCCGGGTACGGTGCTAACTCTGGAGGGCAAGGGGGTACCTCGCCTTGGCAATCCGATGTTGCGGGGCGACCACAAAATCACCCTGGTAGTGGAGATTCCCACCCGCATCAGCTCGGAAGAGCGGGAACTGCTTATGCGCCTGGCCGAGTTGCATGGGGAACGCATCAACAAGCGGGACGGTTTCTTGGGCGGGCTGTTGCGGGGGCTGGCCCAAATGCCCGGCAACCGAGAGCGAGAAGAAGAATGACGGCAGAGGCAATTCCCCCCCACGAGGTGAAGCTGGTTCTGGATCAACGCGGGATCCCCTGCCCGCTCAACTACGTGCGCGCCAAGTTGCGCCTAGAACGCATGGCGCCGGGGGAGGTGCTGGAGCTGTGGCTGGATGCAGGAGAGCCTCTGGAGCAGGTGCCCAAGAGCCTGACGATGGCGGGGCATTACATTGAAGGGCAACAAGCGGCGCCCGAGGGACACCACATCCTCTGGGTACGCCGTGGGAATTTGGCATGAGCCACCGGAGCGCCGTCCAAGAGGAGGGGCAGGGATCCACTTGCACTGGCTGGGTGCGCGCCGCCCAGGCCAACTTTTATCGCGTGCGCATTGATCCCGAGCTGGCTGCCCTTTTTCCTGAGATCGAGGCGCATTTCCCGGCCCAAAAGCCGATGCCGGCGGAGCTTCTCTGCACTGCTCGGGCCAAGCTCAAAAAAATGGGGCAGTCGGTGATGGTGGGGGACTGGGTGGAGGTTAGCTTACCGCCGGCTGCCGACTCTCTCTGGCCGGAGCGGGGGGCAATTGAGGCCATTCTGCCGCGGCGAACTCAGTTGCCTCGACCGGCCATCGCCAACATAACCCAAGTCTTGGTGGTGATGGCCCTGGCCGAGCCGGAGCCCGAGCCCAACGCCCTCAGCCGTCTGCTGGTGCAGGCCGAGGCCAGCCACCTGCGAGTTCAGGTGGTGTTCAACAAGTGCGATTGTGTAGAGGCGGCGGTGGCAGAGAGCTGGCGACAGCGTCTGCAGCGGTGGGGGTATGAGCCTCTATTGGTCAGTGCCCTTACTGAGGCCGGGATCCCCGAGCTGCGCCGCCGCTGTCGGGATCAGATTTCGGTGGTGGCTGGCCCCTCAGGGGTAGGCAAGTCAAGCTTGCTCAACCGACTCTTGCCGGCTGTTCAGCTGACCACCCAAGCGGTGTCAGAGAAGTTGCGCCAGGGGCGGCACACCACCCGCCATGTGGAGCTGTTCCCTCTGCCAGAGGGGGGTTGGATTGCCGACTCTCCGGGGTTCAATGCCGGCGAAGGGATCCCGCCGGTTTCCCCTCAGCAGCTAATACGTTGCTTTCCGGAAGTGCGGGAGCGGCTGGGCACCTGTCAGTTTCGCGATTGCTTGCACGATCGGGAGCCGGGCTGTGGGCTGCGGGAGCTGGACTGGGAGCGGCGGGGGTTTTACCTACAGCTTTTACATGAACT
>NZ_JANSHG010000175.1:0-4605 GCF_047461555.1 Synechococcus sp. WC101 | reverse complement strand
CGGAAGAAGCAGAGCTGGTTTCGGAAGTGGATTCCCGCGATGGGGGCGAGCGGGCGGAAGCCCCCCCTTCTCAGGGCAGTCCACCCCAATCCCAGGCTGCTCCTCGCCAGGAGGCTCCCCCACCTCCTCCGCCGCAACCCCAGCTGCCGCAACCGCAGCCGCCTGCCCCTGTTCCACCCCCTGCTCCGGCGGAAGTTGCTCTGGCCACTCCTCGATCTACCCCACCCCCTACGCCAACTGCGCCTCCGGCTCCTCCTCGGCCCACTGCAACGCCGACTGCAGCGCCGCCTCCGCCCAACCCAGCTCCCCGACCCACTCCCACCCAGACTCCGCCACCGGTGGCGGCTGCTCCCCCTGCTCCGCCGGCTCCCACCCGCCCCCCCACTGCCGAGCCTCTACCCGTGCAGCCCAGGGAGCGGGACTCGGATCCCAGCCAATTGCAGCCTGTTGCGCCTGCTCCCCAACCGCCGACGGAGGTTCTCCCTGCCGAGCGGCCCTCCGATGCTTCCCAGTTGGGGCCGCCCCTCAGCGCTTCCGCTCCCAGTGATGGGGCCGGGATCCAGGGCAGAGGAGCCAGCGGCTTGGCCAACCCCACCCAATCGGCTCCCAACCCCCCCAGCGTGGCGGCGCGGGCCAATGTGGACTGGGGCCCTTGGCTGGCAGCTCTGCAACGCAAAGTGGAGCAGAATTGGATCCCTGGCCAGACCGGCACCTCCCGCCGCACAGTGGTGATCTTTACAGTGGGCCGGGGGGGCGAGCTGCAGAGCATTCGCCTGGCCCGCACTTCCGGCAGCCAACAAACCGACGACGCAGCGCTGACAGCAATTCAGCGGGCGGCGCCCTTTTTGCCCCTGCCTGAGGCCTATGAAGGCAACTCGGTGACGATCAACTTCACCTTCGACATCAACGTCTTGGGCCAGTTGACGGTGGGGGGATCCGCCAACTAGGTGGGGGATCCGCTTCTGGCAAGTTTAGGCAGAGGCGGCAGCTGTTCTTTCGGGGGCGGCACCCTGCTCCTGCAGGGATCCCATCTGGCTCAGCTCGATTTTGTAGCCATCGGGATCCTCGACAAAGGCGATCACGGTGCTGCCGTGTTTCATGGGCCCGGGCTCGCGCACCACTTTGCCGCCGCGGGCTTTGATAGCCTCACAGGTGCTGTAGATATCCTCGACGCCGATGGCGATGTGGCCGTAGCCGTTGCCCAGCTCGTAGTGGTCGGTACCCCAGTTGTAGGTTAGCTCGAGCACCGCCGTTTCCGATTCGTCGCCATAGCCCACGTAGGCCAGCGTGAACTCCCCGCTGGGGTAGTCTTTTTTGCGGAGCAAGTGCATCCCCAGAACGTCACAGTAGAACTGCAAGGAGCGCTCTAGGTTGCCAACGCGGATCATGGTGTGGAGAAGACGCATGGGACGAGCTCCAAGAAATGGGCGACGTTGCGTTTATTCTAGTCCTTGACTCCTAGAGATCCGTGGATGAGCTCAACTCCCCTGCAACGCACCCCCCTGTTTCCCCTGCACCAAGCCTTGGGGGCGCGGTTTGTCTCCTTTGCCGGCTGGGAAATGCCGCTGCAGTATCAGGGGGTGGTGGCCGAGCATCGGGCGGTGCGGGAGCGGGCAGGCGTCTTCGACATCTCCCACATGGGCAAGTTCGACCTCTGGGGGCCGGAGCTGGGATCCCACCTCAGCCGTCTGGTGCCCAGCGATCTGGGCGCTGTGGCGGTGGGATCCGCTCGCTACACGGTTTTGCTAAACCCCCTAGGGGGCATTGTGGACGATGTCATCTTCTACCGGCACCCACCAGAAGGCGAGCTGGAGCACTGGAGCCTGATCGTCAACGCGGCCACCCGCCAAAAGGATTGGGAGTGGCTCCATCAGCAGGGGATCCCCGGCCTGGAACTTCAAGATCACACCGAGTCTCAGGTGTTGCTGGCGGTACAGGGGCCGGCAGCCGAAGAGGTTTTGCAGCCTTTTTTGGCGGGATCCCTGAGGGCTTTGCGCCGGTTTCAACACGGGCAGTTTGCGACTCGAAAAGAGAGATCCTCAGAGGCAGGGGTCTTTGTGGCCCGCACCGGCTACACCGGAGAGGATGGCTTTGAGCTCCTGCTCGGCCCTGCCGACGGGCTTTGGCTCTGGGAGCAACTGGTGCAGGCGGGGGTACAGCCTTGTGGACTGGGCTGCCGCGATACGCTGCGCCTGGAGGCCGCTTTCTGTCTCTACGGGCAAGACATAGATGAGAGCACCACCCCCCTGGAAGCCGACCTGGGCTGGTTGGTCAGCAATCCAGGGGACTACATCGGCAAGCCTGCCCTCGAAAGCCAACGCCAGCAAGGGATCCCGCGCCGTCTGGTGGGGTTTCGGCTGTTGGAGCGAGCCATTCCCCGCCGCGGCTATGCCATCTACGCTCCCAACTCCCCTGAGCCGATCGGCCGGGTAACCAGCGGCACCCATTCTCCCACTTTGGGCTATGGCATCGGCCTGGGATATGTGGATTCAACTTGGGCTAAGGTGGGATCCCGGCTAGAGATTGAGATTCGGGGCCAGCGCCGTCCTGCTGAAGTAGTGAAGAAGCCGTTCTACAGAGGGCAGGCTCCAGTTAGCTTGGGGAGTTGAGCTGTCTGCCGGCCTTGGGGGTGGAGTATTCCTGCCGTAGCCGCCGCAATTTCCGCAGGGCCCGCCGCTCAATTTGCCGGACTCGCTCCCGCGAAAGACCGATGTGCTCCCCAATCTCCCGCAACGTCAGGCCCTTCGACCCATCCAGCCCATAGCGGGCCACAATTACCTGCTGCTCGCGTTCGCTCAGTTGGCTCACCAGGGCGCGCACTTCCTCGCAATGGGCAACCCGATTCAGATGTTCGATGGGATCGTTGTCCTCGTCAGGGATAAAGTGCTGCAGCTCGGTGCCGTCCTCGTCGCCTACCCCTACATTAAGGGATCGGATCTCGGCCATGTGGCGGGTGATCAGTTCGCGGTAGTTGTCGCCAATATCCAGCGAATCGAAAACTTCCTCTGCGGCAGGCCGGGATCCCTTCTCAGCGGACAGCTCGCGGTAGCGCCGCTTCACCTGGGAGACCTTCTCGTACATGTGGGCGGGCAGCCGGATCAGGCGCCCTTTGTTTTGGATGCCGCGGTTCACGCTCTGCCGGATCCACCAGGTGGCGTAGGTGGAGAACTTGTACCCCCGCGTGGGATCAAATTTTTCCACGGCGCGGGTGAGGCCAATGGTGCCCTCTTGAATCAGATCCAGGAACGGCAAGCCGCGGTTGCGGTAGCGCTTGGCAATCGACACCACCAGGCGCAGGTTGCATTCCACCATGCGCTTTTTGGCCGCTTCCCCCTGCCGCAGGATCTGCTGCAGCTCCTCTAAAGGGATCCCCAGCCGTCGGCTCCAATCCTCCAGCGACTCGTGCTGCCGCCGCTGCTCCAGAAGGGCCATCATCCGCTGCACTTGGTGGGCCAGATGCAGTTCTTCCTCAGCGGTGAGCAACGAGTAGCGCCCAATGATTTTTAAAAAACGCCCCACTGCGTCTTGCAGCTCAAGATTCTCCGCCATATCAAACCCCACACCATAAGTTGATGCCCTGTCAGAATCTTCGCTTCTGCTGTCGCATCAAGCTTGCTTCCCACAGTACGAAGCCGACCTTGCTGCAAACAGCACTTTATTCATACCAGTAGAAAAGCCTTTCCGTAAAGGTTTTGGCAACCTAAAATCCAGACTTTCAGCGGCTATTTGATTCACTAAATTTATTGAGTCTTGTCCTTGAGCTACCGCCAGCGGTTCCTCAGTTCCGGCCTCTGTCAGCTCGCCGATTTACGGGTAGATGTTACTAAAATAAGGCGATTCCGTTACTCAAAACTTAAATCAATAGGACAGAAAAAAGCAAGCAAGATCGGTCATGCTCTCTCAATCGTTAACCAGATTGTACTGAGATAAGAAACATGTTTTTTGATACACTCTACATCGCTACAGATGCCTATTTTGTCTGTAGAAATCTATCGGAGAGGCTGGCCCGGCAAGGTATCAAACAGCCTGCTAATCCATTTCTGAAACCTTTTGAGGCTGATTTCAGAGAGAGTTGTCAATGAGCCTCAACCCCAAACCAGCCAAGGCAGATCCCAAGGAAAAGCCATCGTCTTGGCTGCCCCAAGTTTAGAGTAAATCAAGATAAATTTTGGATCTCAGACACTACCCATAGAGTCAAGTCTTCGAGCCGCCATCGTACTACAGGTTATCCGTCGAGTAGGGGCTATGGAGCCCAGGCGGGAAAAGCCGCAACCCCTGCTGTCGCACTCGCCGCTCCTGGAAGGGGATGGGGGTGACGCGCGGCAAAGGTGTAGCCACAGGCTGGGGAGTTGAAGTGGGGACAGGCTGCGGAGAGGGCTCTGGGCTGGGTTCAGGTTCAGGAGTGAGCCCTACGGGCGGTGGCGCGGGAACAGCCGGGATCCCTTCTGCGGTGGGACGGGAACGGTCCAGCTGAAAGCGAGGCTGGCGAGGCGGCGCGGGAGTGGGTGTCGGGTTGGGCGTCGGCGTCGGGTTGGGTGTCGGCGTCGGGGTGGGCGTCGGCGTCGGGGTGGGTGTCGGCGTCGGGGCTGTCTCTTATACACATCT
>NZ_JANSHG010000174.1:0-4763 GCF_047461555.1 Synechococcus sp. WC101 | reverse complement strand
GGTGTTAGAGTGGACAGCCCAGGAGGATGAGTTCTGACCTGTGTCAAGATCTCTGAACTTTCATTGCCAATCCGACAGGTCATCCGAGATGCCCGCGGTTTTCTCGCCCAGTTCTTTTACAACACAGGTAGATGAGGGCAAAGAAAAAAGGAACTTGGAGTCGAAACCGAAGTCAAGCCTTGTCTTTTGCCCATCTGTTGGCCATTTGGAGGAAGTCGGTATGTTCAGCAGGATTTTGGTGGCGGTGGATCGGTCGGAGCTGAGCCAGGGAGTGTTTCAAAAGGCCGTCCAACTGGCCAAGGCCATGCAGGCCGAGATGATGATCCTCCATGTTTTGTCCCAGGAAGAGCCCGGTGCCCCAGAGCCGCCCATGATCTTGGGGGTGGATTACAGCTCCACCATCAGCGCTGAGCTGTGGCAGTCTTATCGGGAGCAGTGTGCCATCTTCGAGCAAAACCAGATGGACTACCTGCGCTCGCTGGTGGAGAAAGCCGCTGAGCAGGGAGTTCGCGCCGAGTACCGCCTCAACTACGGCAACCCCGGTCGGGTCATCTGCGACTTGGCCCGCTCTTGGAAGGCGGACTTGATTGTGGTGGGCCGCCGCGGCCACTCCGGCCTGAGCGAGCTGTTTTTGGGCAGCGTCAGCAACTACGTGCTCCACCGGGCCCCCTGCTCGGTGTTGACGATCCAGGGCGAGGCTCTGAAAAAAGCAGCCTCAGCCAAAGAAGAGACAACCACCGCCTCTGCCAGCTAAGAAAAGCCCGCCGGCCACCGCTAGGAGCCTGAGGAAGACCCTCCCCGTTGGTCCCTTGTCTCCTCCGCTTTGCCCTCCAGCAAGCGGTTCACTTCGGTTTCCACGTTGTTGAAGGTGCTGAGGTCGATGACGGCAATATCCGGCTGATAGCTGCTTTGTACATAGGCACGCAGGCCGGCAGACGTCAAGCTCAACCTCAAGGGATCCCGACCGTCCTCGCCCTTGGCCTCAAAGGTCAGCTTCAGATCTGGCTCGGCCAAGGCTTTTTGGGCGTCTGGATCCGTCTCCGGCAGGAACTCCTTGGCGCGGGCGGCATTGAGGCTGGAGAAGAGGGAGCTGAGGTTGACCGGCTGGCCCGGTTGCTCCGGATTTTCCCAGCGCAGATCCAGGGATCCCTTCTCCTGGGGCAGAGGATTGAGGGTAACCCGCTCCCCTTGGGATTCCAGGGTAACTGGGCCCACCTGGTTGGGGTTGAGGCGGGCGATGCGGTGATCCCGCAGCTCCTCGAAGTCGGAGCGGAGAATGTCGGCGGTGCTGGTGAGGAGGGTGGCCACCGCCGGCTGCTCGGAGGTGATGACGTACACCTGGCCCTCTTTTTCCGCTCCCAAGGCCACAGTCAGGGTCTTGCCATCCTTGAGCTCAACGGTTAGCTGGGCAGAAGGCTTCTCCAGACCATAAGGAGCCAGCTCCGCTTTGGTTTCAGCCGGAAACTCCACCGCTTGCAGGCGAGACAACGTATTGAGCAGACGGTCGACGTTCAGGTCATCGGCAGGCAGCTCGCGGGGCTCGACGATCTGCCACGTATTTTCTTGTCGCTCCAAGCGAACGACCTCTGGCTCTGCCTCGGCCAACTGCACCTGCAGAGACTTCACCGCCGCTGTGTCAAAGCGCAGCAGAGTTTTGTCCCGCAAAGCCAGCAGAGAAGGCAAGAGGGATCCCTTCTGGGTGCTGGCCAAGAGCACCACCTCTCCCCCTTCTGGCCTGGCGTAGAAGCCGGAGCCGTCGAAGTTGTCGTTGCCAATGTCCAGGCGGTAGGGATCCCCCTCTTGGGGGAAGAGGGCGATCTGGTGGCGCGGCTTATCTAGGCCGAAGGCCGCCAAATCCTCAGCCCCTTCCAGCGTGATTTGAGGCGTGAGGCGGGAGAAGCTGTTGAGCAACTGCTCCACCGGGAAGTCCAGCGCCGCCGACTGGATGGGACGGATAATGCGCCAACGGGATCCCTCTTCTGCCTCAGGAGTGCGCTCCAAAAGGATTTCCTCCGGTTCCCCCTCTTGCTGCTGGCGAATCTCGATGCGGGCAATGGTGTCGGGGGCAAAGTGGAAAAGCCGCGCCCGCTCCGCTTGCTGCTGCTGGCGCAGTTGCTGGAAGTTGTCAAAGAGGAAATACCCCAGCAGAGCAGCCACTGCCAAGCCCAAGAGAATCCAGGTGCTGCGCTTGAACATGCTCGTCCTCCTTGGCCCTATCGTCTTTGCCACCAGAGCACGGCCCCCGATCCCAACGCCACCAGCGGCAGGAGCACCGTCGATCCCAGCACCAGCCAGCGGAAGTTCTGGCCGGTCACGGCAAGACGGCGGTCGGTGATGGATTTGGGGCGAATGGAGATCTGTTCGGTTCGCTCAGTGAGCCAGTTGAGGGTGTTGAGGAAGAGATCGCGGTTCCCCTGCTGCCTCAGGTTGCCGTCGAGGGCGAAGTTGACGTTGCCGATCACCACCAGCCGAGCCTCGGTCGGCCCCTCCTGGGATTCTGAGGTCTTCTGATCGCCTTTCACCTGGCGGGTCAGGGCTACGCCCAGGGTCAGGGGGCCGGGCTTGTCTTGATCCGGGTCAAATTGCAGCGGGCCGGCCTCTAGGTTGGGGCTGGTCTCTCCCCAGCTCTGCGGGCTGGTGCGCAGCAGAGGCGTGGCCTGGATCCCTTCGCGGACCTCAGTGTCTACAGAACGGGCCAGGGGGAAGAGGGTCATCAGCCGCTGTTCTGCCAGGGGAGCGGTGATGGGGTGATCCCCGTAGGTGGTAACCAGGGCCACCGCCGGCCCCGTGCCCAAAAGCTGGCTGACGCTGCTCACCTCAATGATGAAGTCATCCCCCAAAACCACGCCCCACTCCTCCAGCAAGGGATCCAGGCCGGCATCCACCCGTGGCCCAATCAAGAGCAGCAGCCGCCCCCCTTTGGCCAGGTAGTCCTGCAGCTTCTCCACCTCGCCGGGGAAGAGAGCCCGCTGCGGCCCTGCCAAGACCAACACATCCGCCTCCTCTGGGATCTGCGACTGCACCAGGTTCAGCGGCTCCACCCGGTAGCCCTCCTGGCCGAGGGCTGCCACCGCCTGGGCCAGGGTTGGGGTGCCCTCGCGAGCTTCCAGGCTCACCTCCCCATGCCCCTGTACAAAATAGGCCACCACTTCGCCGCGGTTAACCACCTTGGCCAGCACAGGGGTGAGCTTACTCTCCAGCTCAGGGGCGGGCGGCTGGGGCAGTTGTTGGCGGTTATTGCCCGATTCGACCACCAGGGTGTTATTTTGGGTAACCTGCAGCCGCTGGACAGTGAGGGGATCGCGGTTGGGATCCACAAACTCAAACTGGAAGCGCTCGGGGTTGAGGCGGCGGTAGCGCTCCAGCTGTTCCCGCAGGTTGGGATCGGGGGCGGTGGTGACCACCCAGACTTTCATTGGCTGGGCCAGCCCTTGCACCAATTGCCGCGTCTGGGGGGAGAGGGTAAACAGCCCCTCTTCCGTGAGATCCAGGCGCAGGTCGTAGCGCACCGCCACGACGTTGAGCAACACCAAGATCACGGCCATCGCCGCCGCCGCCACCAGGATGTTGGCGTTGGTCTGGGTGGAGCGCAGGCCCAGGAACAGGCTCACTTCCTTCCGGTGGGTGAGGCCCCAAACCACCACCAGGGCCAAGCCCGTGGCCATCAGGCTCAGGGGCACCGCCGTCCAGCCGGTGAGGGCAGCTCCCACCAGCAGGCCGATGGCCACGACGCCAAGGCCGACGATCCCCGTCCAATCTGCCAATGCCTGCCAAGCTTTCATCACCGCACTCCTCCCAACGCAACCCTAGCTCTGCTGCCAGCGCAGGCTTTCCACCGATTGCACCGTGGCAAACAGCCCCAGCACGATGATGCTGAGGAAAAGGACAACACTGCTGCTGCTGAGGATCCCTTGCACCCAGTTGCTGTACTGCTGCAGCAGCGAGACATGCCTCAGAGTGGCGGCAATCCAGTTGCTCTCCTGGCCGGCTGCCGCGTCGATGACCCAAAGCAGCAGGATCAGCCCAAAGGTAGCCACCGCCGCAATAAGGGTGCTGTCGGTCAGGGAAGAGATGAACAACCCCAGGGCCATGACGCTGCCGGCCAGCAGAGCAAGCCCCACATAGCCCATCAGGGTCAGGCGGTAGTCCACTGCTGGGTTGGCGCTACTCAGCACCAGCACGTGGTAGACCAGCGGCGGCAGCAGCAGCGTGATGAAAAACACCCAGACCGCCAGCCACTTGCCCAGGGCCACCTCTAGGTTGGTGATGGGGGAAGTGGCTAAGAGCTCCATGGTGCCCCGCCGCCGCTCTTCGGCATAGGAGCTCATGGTGAAGATGGGCAATAGAAATAAGGAAAGGGTGCCCAGCAGATTGAGAAACTGCTGCGACAGGATGGTGGCAGCATCAAAAGGGTTCTCCTGGCCAAACTGGGCAAACAGATCCACCTGCTGAGAAAAATCGATGACCCGCACCAAGATGTTGACAAAGAAAAACCCCGCCAGCCCCCAAAACACTGCCGCCACCACATAGGCAATGGGGGAGGTGAAGTAGCCGCGCAGCTCTTTGCGGAAAATGGCAACCACGCCGTTCATGCCGCTTCCTCCAACGCGCCTTCGGATCCCTCTTGGGTAGTGAGCTGCAGGAAAATCTCCTCCAAAGAAGCCTGGGGACGGCCGATCTCGTAGAGGTCGATCCCCGCCTGTACCAGGGCCCTGGCCACCTCCGGGATCCAGCCTTCTGCAGAAACATGGCTCTTCAGGTGC
>NZ_JANSHG010000173.1:0-4778 GCF_047461555.1 Synechococcus sp. WC101 | reverse complement strand
ACACCTTAGCTCCTACAGTATAGTGCAAGTCGGGATGCGAGCGCGAAGAGGCTTCTCCAGGCCAGCCGCTGTTAGACTGGTGTAGCCATAGCTTTTGCGGGCAACTCCTCCGTCCGATGTCCTCCGCACCCTCTGAGCCCAATCCGGAAAACTTGCCTGTCTTGGGGCAGAAGGTACAGGCCAAGCTGCGCGCTCTGGCAACCCTGCCTGGCCTTGGCGAGAAAGGGATCCGGCTCCTGCTGCGGGTTGCTCAAGCCGACCCGGAGTGGAAAGTGCGGGCAAGAGCCTACGAAGTGTTGCCTCTTTAGAAAGAGGCGATCCTGCCCGATGGTTCGGTCTGGTCTTCCGACAAGCCCTCCTGAGCTGGCCTAACTCCAGCAACAGCTCAATCCACCTGGCTGCGGGTTTCTCTTTCAGGGCAGGGAAGAGCTACAGGTCTTGAGCCTAAAATACGCCTATCCCCTGCTGTGGAGATCCTTGGCTTCTTCAATGGACCCCACTGACCCGACCATGCTGCCTGTGCGCCCCCGAGAAACCGTTTCCATGTTCACCCGCGACGGGATCCAACTGGACGCGGATGTCTATCGCCCCGAAGGGGAGGGGAGCTACCCGGTCTTGCTGATGCGGCAACCCTACGGGCGGGCCATTGCCTCGACGGTAGTATACGCCCATCCGCGCTGGTATGCGGCCCACGGGTACATCGTGGTCGTCCAGGATGTGCGGGGGCGGGGCACGTCCAAGGGATCCTTCTACCCTTTCCGCCACGAAGCTGAGGACGGGTTCGACGCCGTCAACTGGGCGGCCGCTTTGCCGGGGAGCAACGGTGTGGTGGGTATGTACGGCTTTTCTTACCAAGGCATGACCCAACTGTATGCCGCCTCCACCCGTCCCAGCGCCCTGAAGGCCATCTGCCCAGCCATGCTGCCCTACGATCTCTACGCCGATGCCGCCTATCCGGGGGGAGCCTTCGCTTTCTACAACAACCTCAGTTGGGCCCTGCAACTGGAAGCTGAGGGGGCGCGCCTGCGCGGCGATGCCAACGCTTACCAGGCCCTTTTCAAGGCCTCCCGCAACCTGCCCCTTTACGATCCCATCCCCCTCAAGCCAGGCGTGCTGCAGCAATATGCGCCCCAGTCCTATTACTTTGACTGGCTGGAGCACAGCGAGCCCGACGACTACTGGCGCCAGCTCTCCCCCCGTCTGGAAGCGGTGGATCTGCCGATGTTGCACATTGGCGGCTGGTTCGACAGCTACCTAACCGGCAGCCTGCGCCTTTACAAGGAAATAAGCGCCCGCAGCCAAAACCCTCAGTACCTGGTTGTCGGGCCCTGGGCCCACCTGCCTTGGGGGCGCAAAGTGGGGGCGCTGGACTTTGGCCCCGAGGCCGTCAGCCCCATCGATCGGCTGCAGGTGCGCTGGTTCGACCAGTTCCTCAAAGGCAAAGACACAGGGATCCTCCAAGAGCCGCCGGTACGCCTGTTCGAGATGGGATCCAACCGCTGGCGCAGCTTTGAGGCCTGGCCCACGCCGGAGCCGAAGGTTTTCTACCTGCACAGCAGCGGCCTGGCCGCCCTTTCTGAAGCAGAGGGATCCCTTCGCCCAGAGCCCCCACCAAAGCAGCAGTCGGATACTTTTGTTCACGATCCCTGGCGACCCGTGCCGGCCCTAGGAGGCCACCTCATCCATCCCGCCGGGCCGCAGGAGCGCTCTGCCCTCGACTGCCGCGCCGATGTTCTCACCTACACCACCTCTCCCCTGGCAACCGACCTCGTCCTGGCAGGGGACATTCTCGTGGAAGTGTATGTGGAAGCCGACAGCCCCAGTTTCGATCTCTGCGCCGTGCTCTCGGTGGTGAGGCCGGAGGGCCAGGTGTATAACTTTTCCCAGGGCTACCGCCGGCTGCGGGATCCCCAGCCCAAGGCCCCCATTGGGATCCCTTGCCAGCCCACCTGCATCCGCATTCCCCGCGGCCACGCCCTGCGCCTCAGCCTTAGCGCGGCCTGTTTCCCGGCCTACCCCGTTAACACAGGCACGGGGATGCGAGAAGAGCGGCTCATCGAGGCCCGCATTCTCACCCTCGCTCTTCACAGCGGCAGCGACACCCCCTCGCGGCTGCATCTGCCCATTGTCGAGGGGAGTTAGGGGGAGTGACAGTTTAAGACAACACAGCTTCTCATCCCTTCGCAACTCCTCCTCACAAACAGACATCAAACGTTAGGATAGAAGCAAGCAGGGCAAGGGAACCCCATGTTGCAAGACCCGAAGTTGATCCGGCACTATCAGGCTTTGACCGACGCGCTGGTGGACAGTTGGCATCGCGGCTATCGGCGCACTGACGAGCTGCGCCTGCTGGTGGATGGCTACCTGCTGGCCCTGCGAACTGGCAAGCAATTGCAGCCTTTTGAGATCTACCGCCTTGAAGACGAGGTCAACCGCTTCCTCTACGACCCCTCCAACTTCGTGGAGCCGGAACTGGAGCGGGAGACCGAGGCGATGCGGGGCTATTGATATTGCTTATTGATATTGCATAGAGAGGGGCCGGGGGTGAGGGATCGAACACCGGCAGAGGCCTGGTAGGCTGGGGTCAGTGCTGTTCCTCACTCCAGTCCTATGGCGGTTTGGGATACGCTGGCAACTTCTCGGCGTCCGGCCCTGCTGGGATCCGGCTTGGGCTTGGGGATAGCCCTGACCCTTGGGTATGGGCTGTTCGGCTACCACGTCTTGCAGGTTGGCATCTGGTTGTTGAGCATCCTGTTGGTGGGGTTGTACGTGGCCCAGTTTCCCCCAGCTCAGCCCCCTTGGGATCCGACGCGGCTGCGCTGGCGCCAGGAGTTGCTGCACCTGGGGCTATTGGCGTTGGTTTTTGCTCCCATCTACCTCTACGACCTGGCCAACATCCCCTTTCAGATCAACACCGACGAGATTGTCATCACCTCCATGGCCCGGCGGGCTTCAGCGGTACGCTACCCCGATATCTTTGGGCTGATGCCAGAGTACTTCTATTTTCCCCGCTTTATGTTCAGCCTCTTTGGCGGCCTGACGCGGCTGATGGGGGGAGTCACGCTGGTGAATGTGCGCACGGTGCATGCCACCTTCGGGGTTGTCACCATTCTGGTGGCCTACGGGTTTTTTCGGTCGTTCTGGAACCCCCGGCTGGCCTTGGCGGCGGCGGCTCTCCTGGGATCCAACCACGCTCTGCTGGGCATCAGCCGCATGGCGATGCGGGAGAACCTGATTGTGCTGGTGGAGTGTGCAGCCCTGGCCTTGATCTTAAAGGGCGTGCGGGAAAAGAATCCCCTGCTTTTGTATTTGGGGGGAGGAGCAGCGGGTTTCTCCCTCTACGGCTATCTGCCGGGGCGGGTGGTGATCTTGCTGGGGTTGCTGTTTGGCGGCCTCTACCTGCTCCTGGGCCGGGAGGATCTGCAAGGAGAAAACAAGCAGGCCAACCCCTTCTGGACTTTGGCCAAGCTGACGGTGCCGGCGGCGCTGGGGTTTTTCCTGGTGGCTGCGCCCATTCTGGTGGCCACTGCCACTGCTCCGCCAGTGAGCGCCGAGTATGCCCGCCAGCAATTTCTCTTTTTCCCAGAAGGGCGGGCGCTGCAGCAGATGTGGGTGAATGCCGCTACGCCAGCCGAGGCGGTGTGGCGCAACATCCGCAACGGCCTAAGTATGTTCAACGACCCCAGCCAGCACGACCGGGGCTATATCTATCCCAACTACGGCCATGCCTTTGTAGATCCCCTGACAGGGGTCTTGATCTGGCTGGGGCTGGGATCCGGGCTCTACCGCCTTCTCAAAGGGCGCAGCCAACCCCACGACTGGCTCTGCCTGGGCAGCTTCCTGTTTCTCTACCTGCTCTTTAGCTTGGTCATCACCAAAGCCCCCAACTACACTCGCCTGCTGGTGATCCTGCCCTTTGTAGCCTACCTAACCCTGGAAGGGATCCAGGCGCTGGCTGCTCTCCTGGGACGTTGGGGATCCCGGGCAAGAGGTTGGCTGCCGGCAGCGGCGATGGCGGGGGCGGTCCTGTTGATCGGGGGATGGAACTTGGCCATTTTTGGGGATTTTGTCCACAAGGGCTGGACCCAGGGCAACGATGTGGGAGCCACCGGGCGCTACGTGGCGGCTCGACAAGGGGATCCCGACCACCGCTTCTACCTGGCGGCCAGCACCGCCTACCCCTATTTCAGTTGGGGAGAACCCCCCTACTGGCAGAGTTGGATCCAGTTTTTTGCCGGGCCGGAGCAGGAGGTGCAGGTTTTTTCCCCGGAGGCCTTGCCGACCCAAGACCTACAGCCGCCGTTTACCCTGTTCCTGAACGAGGGGGTATGGGATCAACAGGGGGCGGCGCTGCAGCGGCGCTTTCCCCAGGGGCAGTTGCACCGCATCCCGGCTGAGCGGGGGCTGTGGGCTTTTGAGGTGGGGGATCCCTAAAACGGCATCGCCAGCAACCAGCCATCGCTGGGAAAGCCACGGGTTTGGGTCAAGTACCCCCAGCTTTAGCTGGAAAAGGGCAAGGAAAGACTAGCCTGCCCAGGCAACCTACTCCGGTAGGTTCAACTGGAGCTAGCCGTCCAAAGGCCACCTATGTTGTTGTACCTGGAGTGGGTCTATGCCAAGCCTGCTCGACCCCAATCGCTGGATCCGAGAAAAGCTCTAGCAATTGACCACGGAGTCAACAACTGGCTTACGTGCGTTAGTAACTTAGGACATAGCTTCATCATTGATGGCCGCAAAGTCAAGTCCTTCAACCAGTGGCACAACAAGGAGCTGGCTAG
>NZ_JANSHG010000172.1:0-4804 GCF_047461555.1 Synechococcus sp. WC101 | reverse complement strand
GATCCTCCGTCATCTGCTGCATCTCAGATCCGCGGAGGCGGTAAAGGCGAGAGTCGCCGATGTGAGCGCTCCAGCAATTGTTGTTGGGATCCACCAGAGCCACCACCACGGTGGTGCCCATGTCGGCCCGCTCCGGGTTTTCTCGCTGGTCTTTAAGAATGGCCTCGTTGGCCGCTTCTATCGCCTCGCTGAGCAGCTTGGGCGCTGGCACGGTCTGCCAACCCCGCTCAAGGCACTCGCGAATGACCTCGACCGCCAACAGGCTGGCTGTTGCTCCGGCAGCGTGCCCTCCCATGCCATCGGCAACGATGAAGTAACGTCCTTCTGGATCACAGTAGTAGGCATCCTGATTGCTGCTGCGGACCTTGCCTGGATCCGTAGCGCAGGCATATCGTCGCATCACATCAGTGGCTCTGATCCATTTGCCTTTAAGAGTACCCTGACCAGCGCCAAAGCGGCGAGAACGGCCAAAGCCAGGGTGACGATCGCTAAAGTAGCATGCCCAGCCGAAAATAGCTGGGTTGCGCTGAGAAAAAAAGTTGCAAACAACACCGCGTAGATAACTCCCCGTCCGGTGCTGTTCAGCTTGCGCAGCAAACGCTCTGCCTCGCTGGATCGCACCCGCAGGCGTAGCTCCCCCTGTTCCAGCTTGCTCAAGGTCGCTTCAAGACGGCGGGGCAAGCTGAGGCTGCTGCTGGTGAACTCTGCCGCCTGGCGGCTGACCTGGGCTAGCAGAGTCTCCGTCTCCGGTTTGCTGCCGTTCATCAGCTCCTCCGCGAAAGGCTTGGCCACTTCCAGGAAATTGAACTCCGGATCCAAGCTTTTCCCCAGCCCCTCCAACGTGGTCAGGGCCCGCATCACAAAGGTAAAGGTGGCGGGAAAGCGAAACGGCTGATCGTAGGCCAGCTCGTAGAGGTCTTCGCTGATGGCCATCACCGAGATCTCGTCGGAGCTGTTGGAAAAGGGCTTGTCCATGAAGTGATCCAACATGTACTGCACCGAGCGGCGTACTGGCGCCAGATCGGCAGTGGGCACCAACACGCCCAGCTCCACCAGCGAGGCCACCACCAGGTCGGCATTTTTGGCCACCACAGCCGCCAGCATGGCCACCAACTTTTCCTTGATGCCAGGGCGAATGCGCCCCATCATGCCGAAGTCGTAGAAGATCAGCGTGCCATCCGGCTTGACGGCAATGTTGCCAGGGTGGGGATCGGCGTGAAAAAAGCCGTCTTTGAGCAGTTGCCGCAAATAGGCCTCTGCCCCCAAGCGGGCCAAGAGCTTGCGATCCAGCCCCGCCGCGCTCAGGGCTTCGTAGTCGCTGATCTTGATCCCTGGCAGGTATTCCAGCGTCAGCAGGCGGGGGGAAGTGTAGCGCCAGTACACTTTGGGGACGGCAATTTGTGGCATGTCCCGAAAGTTGCGGCGAAAGGTGTCGGCGTTGCGGCCCTCGTTGAGGTAGTCCACTTCCTCCCAGAGGGTGCGCCGACACTCTTCGTAGATGCCGATCCAGTCGCGGCCCGGCCCGCCCCAACGGGTGTGGTACTGAAAGAACTCGGCAATACCGCGGCAGATCTCCAGATCGATCGTGAACAGGCGGGTCAGGCCCGGACGCTGCACCTTGACCACCACTTCTTCGCCGGTCTTGAGCTTGGCCCGATGCACCTGCCCCAAGCTGGCCGCCGCCAAGGGGGTGGGATCGAAATAGCTGTAGATCTGCTCAATGGGCTTGCCCAACTCTTGCTGCACGATGGCTGCCACCTGTTCGTAGCCAAAAGCAGGCACCCGATCCTGCAGCTTGGACAGCTCCTCGACGTACTCGGAGGGGAAGAGATCGGCCCGGGTGGAGAAAAACTGCCCCACCTTGATAAAAGTAGGACCGAGGTGGAGCAGCGTCTCGCGGATCCAGATGGCCCTGGCGCGGCGGCGTTTGGCTTTGCGCTCCGCTGTGGGCTGCCCCCCGTAGCTCCACGCCTGCTGATCCAGCCAGAGGTAAAACAGCCAGGTGAGCACAAATCGCCAAATATCAATGAGGCGGCCCCAGCGGGTGTAGTTTTCTCGGGCCCAACGGTAGGCGGTATAGGGCTTGGCGGGTTCGGATTCCAAAACGGCTCGGGATGGGAGTGTGCTGGCGTTCAAGCGTTTCGACTCCGATACTTCTGCAATTCGGAGCGCAACTGCGCCACCTCTGCCCGCAGGTCGTCTAGGGTTGCCTGCAGGTCTTCTGCCTTGAAGGGGGGTGCCGCCATTTCCTGGGCAGCTAGCGATGCTTCCGCCTCAGCCCGGGCCATGACATCCTGGGCAAAGGTCTGCCAGCCCTCTTGGAGCTCCGCCCACACCTTGCCCACTTCCCCGGCAAGGTCGGCAAGGGTGCTCTCCAGGCGCTCTCGCAGCACGTCGGCCACCGCCTTGCCGACAAAAAAAGCCCGCACAACTGGATTGTTCATGTAACCCAAGTGTTAAGAAGCATCACCCAGATTATAACGAATCTTGCCCCAACCAAGCCGAAGAGCCGATCCACCCGAACGGCGTCGGATGATCGGCTTGAGAGCTTGGCAAGGGCGCAGTGGGTAGGAGGCCCAACCCTCAGCGGCGGTTGGTGGTCATGTCGGGGATCTTCAGATCGAAGACGCTGATGTTTTGCCGCGCTGCCGGCTTGGGATTGAGCATGCGGGCCATGTTGAGGAAGTTTTCCGGATCCCCGGGCTTGGGAGGCCGAGTAATCCGGTAGGTGCGCACCACTTCCCGCGTCGAGCGCTTCACGCCGGAAACATCCCGCCACCGCGCCCCGTAGCGGGGGTTGAGCAAGTTGGTCGGCTTCTCGGAAAGGCGGCGGCGCTGGTAAGGCACCACATCGTCCCCGAAGGCGGCGTTGTACTCCTCACTGTCGACAACGGCGTCGATAAAGCCGTTCAGACCGCGGGTGGCCAGGATGATGGAGTACTTGATGCGCTCCTGCTGGCTGTAGGTGGGCCGGCCCAGGAAGCGCTGGAAGGTGATCTCGACGAAGCGGTAGTTGTCGTTAGGAACCATGACCAGATCCCGGTACACCTCCGACTTGCCCAGGCCACGGATAAACTCCTTCACCGAGATCGCCCCGTTGCGCAGCTGGGACTCCAGCGCTTTTTGCCGGTAGCTCTCCAGCATCAGGTGTTCGCTGAAGATCTGCCGGTAGGCGGCGCGGATGACATTTTCGATGCCCGTCGGGTCGTCGGGGCGATAGGCGGGCGGGGTTTCGTCGCTGGGTACAAAGTAGCGCTCCACCCGCACGCTTTGCGTGGTGGGGCGATCGGCAAGCAGCGGAAGAGTCATAGGTTATGCTCCTGAGGAAACGAAACAACAAAATGGCAGGGGTTATGGATCAGCAGCCAGCTCCTGCTGGCTTAGGCGGGCGCGTAGGGGAATCAAGGGATCCGCATCCTGCAAGGCCATTTGCAGGGCTGCCTCGACGGCAGATCGCAGGGACGCCTCTCCCAGCCGAGCCAAATCCGTCAGGGATCCGACGGCGGCATAGCGAACTCCCCAGTCGGCGTCGCCCAGGCATTGCCGCAACAGGTGCAAGGCTCGCTCTTGATCGGAGAGGGGCCGCCGTGCCGCTACCTGTCCCAGCCCACGGGCCGCCGCTCGCCGCACGCTGGGGGCGAAGTCCGCCACAATGGCTTCCGCCAAAAAGGGGTAGGCATCGCCGTGGCCGATACGGGCCAACGCCCGCACCGAATAGGCGCGCGCCCCATAGTCGAAGCCATCGATGTTGGCCAGCAAAGGCCCTACCGCCGCCTCCCCAAAGCGCAACACCTCTTCCAGCGCGGCCTCCCCCACGGCAGGGCGGTTGAAGCCAAAGGCGCGAATGAGCAGGGGGATCCCTTCCACGTGGCCCAAGGATCCCAGCGCTCTCACCACCCGCAACAGTTCTTCCGCTGAGGTGGCCTGTTCCAGTTCAGCGGCCAGTTGAGCCACAGCAGCGGGAAGCACTTGCGCAGCCGAGGAAGAGGACATAGACAACCCAGAGGCCAAGGTAAGTAAAAAACTAACGAAACATCCAAGCGAGCCAATAGGGGGGGAGAGCCCCAAGCCCTTTCACGTCTAGAACAGCCTGTCCAGTTGCGGGATGATCGCTGCTGCCACCCGATCCGGCGGCACTCGCCCTAACTGCAGCGCCACGTCGAACAGTCGCTTCAGAGCATTGATGCGCAGGTTAAGCGCCACATCGGCTGTCGCCAACAGCGGCGCCCCTGCCACCCAGCCGGATTCTGCCAGATCGAAAAGGGCCGCCTGGCGCAGGCTGAAATTGGTGTGGGCCAGCAGCGCCACCAGAACTTGGGTCAGCTCCTCGGCTTGTGTAAAGCGATAGAGCACCCAAGCGGCTGCCGAACGCACCCGCTCCGAGGGGTGGCTTAAGAAAGGCCGAATCGCCGCCTCGGCCTCGGTGGCGTTGAGCTGGCCCAGCGCCTCGATGAAGGCTTCCCAGGGCTGCTCCTGCTCCCGCGACTGCAGCAAGGCCAGCAAGGGAGCCACCGCCCGCCGGTCTCCCAACTGGGCCAGGGCATAGGCAGCCTCTTCCCGCACATGCAGATCGCTACAGCCAAGGGCCTCGATCAGGCCGGGCACGGCCCGCACGTCGCCAATTTGCCCAAGGGCTTTGGCCGCATTGCGCCGTAGCGGGTAGCCCCCCAAGGCGGTGCGATCCCGCTCATCTCGCAACGCCAACAGCAGTGGCTCTACCCCCCGCGGATCCCGAACCGTGCCCAAGTACCAAGCGGCATAGTACCGATCTTGCGGGTCATCCCCCTGCAGCCGCGCTATCGCC
>NZ_JANSHG010000171.1:0-4806 GCF_047461555.1 Synechococcus sp. WC101 | reverse complement strand
GCCCAATAGCCCACCTGATCCCAAGGCAGGGAGTAACCGGTAACCCCAAAGGAAACCGTCAGTACCGCCAAGATCACGCCGGTTACCCAGGTCAGCTCGCGCGGCTTCTTGAACCCCCCCGTCAGGTAAACCCGGAAGGTGTGTAGAATCATCATCAACACCATCATGGAAGCACTCCAGCGGTGGATGGAGCGCAGCAGCCAGCCGAAGTTGACCTGGGTCATGATGTAGTTGACCGATTCAAAAGCCTCGGCCACCGTTGGACGGTAGTAAAAAGTCATGGCAAAGCCGGTGGCAAACTGAATGAGGAAGCACACCAGCGTGATGCCGCCGAGGCAGTAGAAGATGTTAACGTGGGGCGGAATGAATTTTCCGGTTGCGTCATCGACGAAAGGCGTGATCTCCAGCCGCTCGTCTAGCCAGTCGTAAACTTTGCTCATGATGCCTGCAATTTTTAGAGTTGGATATCCAGGGCGGGGCGGGCCCACTCCCTATGGCACTGTAACACAATTCGTTAACACGATCATGAAGTCGGGCTCAGCTTTGAGACAGGGATCCCTACACCAACAGCCCAAACGCCTGCTGATGTCTCATCTTGTTCACGTTTCTTAGTATTTCTTAGCTTCTTCTTCAGTTTGGGATCCGATGATTGCGCAGAAGCCGAGATCTGGGGAAAGCAGTTGCAGAGGGTTGGGGATCGGATGGGGGTTACGCCAGGCTGTCCGAGTTTTGTTGCTAGGGTGCCTGCTCTGGGCGAGTTTGGGCATTGGCGCCTGTCAGGTGCAGGCCAGCCGCTGGGGGGAAGAGCAGCAACTGCTGGCGCAGGCGTGGGCCTATGTGGATCGGGCCTACGTGGATCCGGGTTTCAACGGACAGAACTGGTGGCAGGTGCGCCAGCGCTTTCTCTCTCGGCCCCTGAAGGATCGGCAAGAGACCTACCGGGCCATCGAGGAGATGCTGGCAACTCTGGGGGATCCCTACACCCGCTTTTTGGACAGGGAGCACTACCTCAGCCTGCAGACTTCCACTGCTGGCGAGTTGAGCGGCGTCGGCCTCCAGATTGCCATCGACGGGCAGGGGGCAGTACGGGTCATCGCCCCAATGGAGGGGACTCCTGCCGAGCGGGCCGGGATCCAACCTCAAGATGAGATCCTGGCGGTGGATCAGGTGCCAGTGGCAGGGCTGAGCTTGGATGAGGTGGCAGAACGCATGCGCGGCCCCAGCGGCACAACCGTTAGCCTACGGCTAAGGCGGCAGGAGCGCATCTGGGAGGTGGAGCTGGTGCGGCAGTCCATCCTGATCAACCCGGTGCGCACCGGTTTTTTCAAGCTGCCCCAGGGGGAGGTAGCCTACATCCGCCTCAGCCAGTTTAACGGCAATGCCGCCGCTCAAGTGCGTCAGGCCATCCAGGCCGCAGAAGCGCGAGGAGTGCGGGGCTACATCCTCGATCTGCGCAACAACCCCGGAGGGTTACTGCAGGCGGCCATTGAGATTGCTCGCTTTTGGATCCCCAAAGGCGACATCGTGCGAGTGACGGATCGCTACGGCATTCAGGACGGCATTCCCGCCACCGGCGAAGTCCTCACGGCAGCCCCCTTGGTCGTCTTAGTGAACCAGGGCAGTGCCAGCGCCAGCGAAGTCTTGGCGGGGGCGTTGCAGGACAGCGGACGGGCGCAACTGGTGGGAACGCGCACCTTCGGCAAGGGGCTGATCCAATCCCTGCTGGAGCTGGCGGACGGCTCGGGGCTGGCCGTGACCACTGCCAAATACCTCACCCCCAACGGCCACGACATTCATCGCCAAGGGATCCAGCCCGATGTGGAGGTGGCCGCGGGCCCTGTTCCCCTGACGGCAGAAAGCCTGGGCGGCCCTGAGGATGGGCAGTTGCAGCGGGCTTTGGAAGTGTTGGGGGCGACTTTGTCGGTGGCCCAGGGGATCCCAGCGGCAGCTAACACCTGAGGGGGAGAAGGGGAGTGCCTGTTTGTCTGCGATTCGTTTTAGGATCGGGTTTAGCCGTCCACTTGGCCCTGCTCTCGATCCCTCTGGCATGAATGCCCTGCAAAAATTTCACCACTTCTTCAACTGCTGCATTGGCGCCTGGCACACCGAGCGCACCTACCACTATTTGGATCGAGGGGAGGTGGAGCGTTCGCGCACCGACTTCACCATTCGCACCCTCACCCCTGAGCTCAAGGAGAAGGTACTGGCCGACAACAACTACCCCAACCACGGTGTGGACGGGTTTTTGGGCTTCCACCTGGCGTTTGAGACGGTTTCCGAAAAAGGGGAGGAGGCTGGGCAAGAGCTAAACATGCTCTTCGTGCCCCGGCGAGAAGGGCCCCGTGGGCTGGAGGGCGACTACTTGCGGGATCGGGCCTATGAGGAAGACCGCCCCATAGTGGCCAGCTTCCGCTTCGATCCCGGATCCCTGCAACTGGTGATGACCACCACCTACACCCGCGTCGTTGCTGTGGATACCATCACCTTGCTTAACCCACGCCTGCGCCTGCGCCAGATCCTCACCTACCAACGACCCCCTCACGGTCAGCCCTTGGAGGAGCTGCTGCTGGTGGGGTTTGGGGTAGAACAAAAGCTTACCTAGGGGGGTTTATCGGTGGATCCGGAGTTGATCCCTCCCGAAGACTTGCGCCTGCCCCAGCATCTGGCCCGGATTGAGGCCAGCTTTGAGCGGGGACAATACCGGCGGGTTCTGGAACAGGTGAAACAGGCCCAAAGCCGCTACCCGCAAGCGGGCAAGCTGCGGCTCTGGCAGGCCCTGGCCGAGGAGGCCCTTGGAGAGACCCAGGAGGCGATCCGCTTGGCGCAAACCTTGCTGGGCAACCCGGATCCGGAAGTGGCTCAACAGGCCCGCTACGTGTTGGGCATCTGGCAGGCTCCGCGTCTGCGGCGACCAGCAGAGTGGTTGCTCGAAATCCCAGATCTCAGCCATCTGGAAGAGGCCGAGCCAGGGGAACGCCGTCTGGTCTATGAGCGCCCCCGCCGCCCAGCTTCCCTGCCAAAAGTCGCCGATCCCATCCGCCGCGAGGCTGCTCCCCCCTTGAATACCCAACGGCTGACGTGGGTGTTGATCGGGATCCTTTTCGCCCTGCTAGCGGTGATGGCCTGGCTGCCCTAGCCCAGCCCTGGGTCGGCGCAGAGACAGGCTGCCTGACCCAAAAGCAGCAACAGCCGCCCTCGTCGCCCCCGAGTTGAAGAGAGATACTGGGAATAGGGATGGCTGTAACCCTTGGCTGCAGATGCTGGGCGAGCGTCCCAGTTGGATCCCGGGCAACAGTAGGTAACCAGCGGAGGTTGAGAGTGGCTACACAGACATTGGTCATCGATGCAGTAGAGCAGTTGGGCTTGCGGGTCACTCTGGGAGATATTGCCTCCAGCACAGGCCTGGCCCTAGAGGAGGCCAAACAGGAGTTGCTGAAGTTAGCCCAAAAGGCTGGGGGGCATCTCCAGGTTTCGCGGCAGGGGGAGATTGCCTACGTTTTCCCGCCCGACTTTCGCGACATTCTCAAGCGCAGGGAGCAGCAGGATCGGCTGGCAGCCTTGCGACGCAAGCTGTGGGGCGGCTTTCTCTACGGGCTGCGCATCTCCTTCGGCATCCTGTTGGTGGTGTCGATTATCCTCATCACCCTGGCGTTGATAGCTCTGCAGATGGCCAGCAGTCGTGAAGAGGGCAGCGGCAGTCGCAGTCGCTCGCGCGAGGTGGGGTTCTTCTACTTCCCCAACCTTTGGGTGGGCAACCCCTTCTGGAGTCCCTACCCCTACTACGGGGGCTATTCCGGTCGGGCGCAGCCCCGCCGGGAAAAATCGGAGATGAACTTTTTGGAGGCGGTGTACAGCTTCCTGTTTGGGGACGGGGATCCCAACGCCAACCTGGAAGAGAAGCGCTATGCCTTGATCGGCCAAGTGATCCGCGCCAACGGGGGGGTGATCGCCGCCGAGCAGGTGCTGCCCTACCTGGATGTGGAGCCGGGATCCCCGGCCCTAGAATACGAAGACTATATGCTGCCCATTCTGCTCAAGTTCGACGGCCAGCCGGAGGTAAGCGAGGACGGCGATATCGTCTATCGCTTCCCAGAGCTACAGGTGGCCGCCTCAGAGCGCCGCTCCAAGAAGATCCCGGAGGTGTTGCAAGAAAAACCCTGGGTGTTTAGCCGCGCCACCCCTGAGCAACTGACCCTAGCTGCTGGCTTGGGTGTGCTCAATTTCCTCTTGGCGGCCATTCTCTACGGGGCGCGGGAGGAGGTGGCAGCCGCCGCTGGCAGCAACGCCTTTTTGGCGTTTATCTACCCGCTGATTGGATTCCTCTTTCTCTACGGCACGCTGTTTTTGGCAGTGCCTGCAGTGCGGTGGCTGACGTTGCAGTTCCGCAACCAGGGGGTGGAGCGCCGCAATCGCATCCGGCGGTTCTGGCAAGAGCGGCTGAAGCGTCCCTCCGAGGCGCTGCTGCGCAAGCTCGACTTTGCCCGCCGCTTCCGCCGCCAAGAAGTGGTGCGGGAGTCGGACACCATCTACTCTACGGAGCGGGATCTGATCGAGCAGCGGGACTACCGGCTGGACGAGCCGGCCTTTCGCCAGCTTTTGCAGCAGGAGCAACCCCTGGAAAGCAAGTCGGAAGAGGTGCCCCGGCCTCGTCTCTAGCGAGGGGTTGAGGCCTGCCCAAGGGTCTTATCGAGCCATGGCCAATGCCAGTAGCGCGCAAGGCAAGCAACAGGATGGGAGGCAGGGGGGCCTGGTCCGCCTGGGGATCGACGTGGGAGGCACCTTCACGGATCTGGTGCTCCTCCAGGA
>NZ_JANSHG010000170.1:0-4959 GCF_047461555.1 Synechococcus sp. WC101 | reverse complement strand
ACACCGAGTACGAGATGACCGAGTCGGAGGAGCGCATCTGGTTTGCCAGCCCCAACCTGCGCCTGCGGGCCAGCACCGTCAAGCGCTTCGGCGGCTTCAGCATGGCCTCTTTCTGCTCCGAGGTGCGCAAGCTCTCCGCCAGCCCTTCCCCCATCTCGGCTGTGGCTGAATCCCGCTCTCTCTAGGCTGTGGGCTGACCAGAAAGCTTGCCGGAGCCGGATCCCTGGCTTACTGGGGAGAGCCTCAGCCGGCAAGGGATGGGCTAAAACCTCTGTTGGTGGGTCATTTGTAGACGGAAAACCCGGGCTGTGGCGGATCTAAGCGACTTTATCCAGGGTATTGAGCAGCTCATCGAGCTAGCCCAGAAGCTGGACGAGAAAAAAAACACGGGGGGGCTGCGAACCGAAGTGCGCATCCAGGCCCGATCCCTGGGCAGCTCCATCCCCCCTTCTGGTTCTATCCCCCGCCGCCGCAGTGCCCAGACGGGGGATCCCTCCTGGAGCAGCGAGCCTCAGGTGATGTCCACGTCAGGCTGGCGCGAGCCGCCCAAGGCTGACCCTACGCCTGAGGCCACTGTCGCCGACCCCCCCGGCAGCCCAGACACCTGGCCGGGACCGCGCCTCAAGGATGTGGGGGGGTTGAAGGAACAACTGCAAGCTTTGCGGGAGCTGGTGGAGATCCCCCTCAAGCGGCCCGATCTGCTGGCCAAGTTGGGTTTGGAGCCGCCCCGTGGCGTGCTGTTGGTTGGCCCCCCTGGCACTGGCAAGACCCTGACGGCCCGCGCTTTGGCCGAGAGCCTGGGGGTGAACTACATTGCCCTCGTCGGCCCGGAGCTGATCGGCAAGTACTATGGGGAGGCGGAGGCGCGCCTGCGGCAGGTATTTGAAAAGGCGGCCAAGTCGGCCCCCTGTCTGGTGTTCATCGACGAAATCGACGCCCTTGTGCCCAACCGCGCCGCCGTCGAGGGAGAGGTGGAAAAGCGCCTGGTGGCTCAAATGCTGGGGCTGATGGACGGCTTTGTGGCCCAAAAAGGTGTTGTGGTGCTGGCGGCCACCAACCGGCCCGAGGCCCTGGATCCGGCGCTGCGGCGACCGGGCCGCTTCGACCGCGAGGTCATTTTCAAGGTGCCGGATCGGGAGGGGCGGCGGGAGATCTTGGCCATCCACACCCGCGGCATGCCGCTGGCAGAAGATGTGGACTTGGACAGCCTGGCGGATCAGACGCTGGGCTTTGTGGGGGCAGATCTGCGCGGCCTGTGCCAGGCGGCAGCCTATGCGGCCTTGCGGCGGCAGGTGCCGGATCTGGGATCCCCCATCCCCGACTCCTTGACAGTTTCGGCGGCGGACTTCCAGCAGGCCCTGCAACAGGTGAAGCCGGCGGTGTTGCGCTCAGTGGAAATCGAGTCGCCCCAGGTGAGCTGGGATCAGATCGGCGGCCTGGAGCAGGCCAAGCAGGTTCTGCAGGAGGCCATCGAGGGATCCCTGCTGCACCCGGAGCTGTACGAGCAGGCCCAGGCGCAAGCGCCCAAAGGGATCCTCCTCAGCGGCCCTCCCGGCACCGGCAAGACCCTGCTGGCCAAGGCGATTGCCTCCCAGGCCAAGGCCAACTTCATCGCCGTCTCCGGCCCAGAGCTCTTGAGCAAATGGGTGGGATCCTCCGAGCAGGCGGTGCGAGAGCTCTTTGCCCGCGCCCGCCAGTGCGCCCCTTGTGTCATCTTCATCGACGAGATCGACACCCTCGCCCCGGCGCGGGGCAGCTACTCCGGCGATAGCGGCGTCAGCGACCGCGTTCTGGGGCAACTGCTGGCCGAACTGGACGGGATCCGCCCCAGCCAGGGGGTGTTGGTGGTGGCCGCCACCAACCGCAAAGTCAGCTTGGATCCCGCCCTCACCCGCGCCGGCCGGCTGGAGCTGCACCTGAGTGTGGAGCTGCCGGATCGGGCCGGGCGGCGGGAGATCTTGGCCGTGCACAACCGCAAGCGCCCCCTGGGGCCGGATGTGGATCTGGAAGGATGGGCTGAGCGCACGGAAGGCTGGAGCGGCGCCGATCTGGCTCTCTTGAGCAACCGGGCGGCAATTGCCGCCATTCGCCGCCACCGGGCCACTGCCGAGTCGGTGGATCCCAAGACCCTGGTCATCCGCCAGGAAGACTTTGCCCAGGCCTTTGCCGAGCTGCAGCAGCAGCGCCAGGCCACCTAGAAGACCGGGATCCCTTGCCATTCCGGCTGCCGGTGGGCGTGGGCCGCCTCGCCGCAGGTGCGGGGGGTGGGAAAGATCTTGTCGGGATTGGCGATGTGCTGCGGGTCGAGCACCTGCCGCACCCACTGCATGCTCTCCAAATCCGTGGGCGTAAACATCTCCGACATGTAGCAGCGCTTGTCGGCCCCGATGCCATGCTCGCCAGAGATGCTGCCTCCCAGGCGCACGCAGAGCTTGAGGATCTCACCCCCCAGCTTCTCCACCTGCTCCAGGGATCCCGGCACCGACTCGTCGTAGAGAATCAGCGGATGGAGGTTGCCGTCGCCGGCGTGGAACACATTGGCCACCGGGTAGCGGTACTGGCGGCTGAGGCGCTCGATTTCTTTGAGGACATAGGCTAGCTGGCTGCGGGGGATCACCCCATCCTGGACGTAGTAGTTGGGGCTGAGCTTGCCCATGGCGGCAAAGGCCGCCTTGCGCCCCTTCCACAGCCGCGCCCGCTCTTCTGCATCGACGGCCACCTGCACCTGGCGGGCCCCGTTTTTCAAGCAGAGCGCCCTCACCTGTTGGCCGACTTCCTCCACCTCCAGCTCCAGCCCGTCCACCTCCACCAGCAAGATGGCTGCCGCATCCCGCGGGTAGTAGCCCAACTGAACCACATCTTCCACGGCATTGATGCTGAAGTTATCCATGATCTCCAGGCCGGCGGGGATGATCCCGGCGGCGATGATGTCGGAAACGGTGGCTCCTGCCGCCTCGACGCTGTCAAAATCCGCCAGCAAGACCTGCACCTGGGCCGGCGCCTTGAGCAAGCGCAGGGTAATCTCGGTAGCAATGCCCAGAGTGCCCTCGGAGCCGACGAACAGGCCCACCCAGTCGTAGCCGGGCATCTCCGGGATCTTGCCCCCCCAGCGCACCACTTCCCCATCCGGCAGCACCACCGTCAGGCCGAGGATGTGGTTGGCCGTCACCCCGTACTTGAGACAGTGGACGCCGCCGGAGTTTTCCGCCACATTGCCGCCGATGGAGCAAACCGACTGGCTGGAGGGATCCGGCGCATAAAAATAGCCCTGGGCGGCCACCGCTTGGGTAATCCAGGCGTTGATTACTCCCGGCTGCACCACCATGCAGCGGTTGTCTAGGTCAATCTCCAGGATCTGTTTCATCAGGGTGGTGGCGATGACGACGCTATTTTCCAGCGGCAGCGCCCCTCCCGAAAGGCCGGTGCCGGATCCCCGCGCCACGAAGGGCACCTGGTAGCGGCTGCACAGCTTCACCACCTGCGCCACCTCCTCCGTGGTGCGCGGCAACACCACCAGAGCCGGCCTTTGCCGGTAGCTGGTCAGCCCGTCGCACTCGTAAACCAGCAGCTCCTCCGGCCTGCTGATCACCCGCCGGGGATCGAGAATTTTTTTGAGCTCAGCCCTCAGTTTGAGCCAATCGAAGGTGAGGCCAGCTTGCAACGGGTGAGAGGAGCGAACAGCCATAGGGGGCGGCAGAACATCTCGTGAGGGGGATATCGTCACTATAGTCTGGATAGTCTGGCCGGAGAGCCTATGCAGTCCCGCAACGCCGAACAGATCCTTGAGCAAGTGCGGCAGCTCTACGACCTCTACCCCTTCCCACCACAGCCCATCGGCACCGTTCCCCCGCCGGGGTGGAACTGGCGCTGGAGCTGGCCCCAGGCCTATGCTTTTTGCACCGGATCCCATCCGGGCCGGCGCAAGGTGCGCATCCTGGATGCCGGCTGCGGCTCTGGGGTAGGGACAGAATACATCGCCCACCAAAACCCGGAAGCGGAGATCTGGGCCTTTGACCTAAGCGGCCGCGCCCTGGAGATTGCCAAGGCCCGCTGCCGGGCTTCCCAGGCGCCGCCGGTGCAGTTTTGCCAGCTCAACGTTTACGACATCGACCAACTGCCGGGGCAGTTCGACTTCATCAACTGCGTGGGCATGCTCCACCACCTGCCGGATCCGCTGGCGGGGCTGCAGGCGCTGGCGAGCAAATTGGCCCCTGGCGGGATCCTGCATTTGTTTGTCTATGGCGAGCTGGGCCGCCACGAAATTCGCCTGATGCAAAAGGCCATCCGCCTACTGGTCGCCGGCTCCGAACACCAGCCCCTGGCTTCCGCAGAACACCTGCAACAAGGGCTACAGGTAGGCCGCCGCCTCTTCCGGATTTTGCCGGAGAGCAACCGCATCCAGCAGCAGGAACGCGCCCGCTGGGCCGTTGAGAACGTGGACGACGAATGCTTTGCCGACATGTACCTGCACCCGCAGGAAGTGGACTACAACATTGAGACCCTGTTTGAGCTGATCCGCGCCTCCGGGCTGCAGTTTTTGCGCTTTTCCAACCCGGAGTTCTGGCGGCTGGAACGGGTGTTGGGCCAGGATGAGGCCCTGCTGGCCCAGGCGGCTCAACTGCCAGAGCCGGAGCGCTACCGCCTGATCGAGCTGCTGGATCCGGTGGTGGCCCACTACGAGCTCTTCCTCGGCAAGCCTCCCCTCCCCCGCTGGGAATGGACCAGTCCGGAGGCGGTGGCCTCGGCTGTTGCCCACCTCAGCCCATGTCTAGGCCTGTGGCCGGGCCGGAGCATCTTCAACTACGCCTACGAGGCAATCTCCCTCAGCGAGGAAGCCTTCGCCTTCCTGCAGCAGGTGGACGGGATCCGCACCGTCCAAGCCCTTCAAGACAGCCTGGAGTCTCCCCTGGGCTGGCCGCAGTTGCAGCAGTTGCTGCGCTGGCAAGTGCTGCTCTTGGA
>NZ_JANSHG010000169.1:0-4985 GCF_047461555.1 Synechococcus sp. WC101 | reverse complement strand
GATCTGGTGCCGGCGCTGGAGCGGGCTTTTGAACGCTTTGTCCAGAAATGTGTGGGGGCCTTGGGAGCTACCGAGGGAGAGAGCTTCCGCGGCCCCATCGTCCTGCCGCCGGATGTGGTGGAAGAGTTTCTGGGGGATCTCCTCTTTGTGCTGGGGGCGGACGCGGTGCGCAAAGGCAAAAGCCCGCTGGCGCAGAAGATGGGATCCCTGATCGCCAGCCCCCTGTTGACGTTGGTTTCCGAGGGGCTGGGCTTGCCTGGCTACCCCATCGAGCCCTTCGACCGCGAGGGGATCCCCCGCCAAATTACCCCCCTGATCCATGAAGGGATCCTCTGCAACTTCATGTACAACAGCTACGAAGGCCGGGCTGCCGGGATCCCGTCCAACGGCCATGCCACAGGGGGGGCGGGCAGCTTGCCGGGCGTGGGGCCGGCCTGTTTGAGCGTGGCCCCGGGGACAACCCCTTTGTCTGAGCTGTATGCGATGGAGCGGGGCATTATCGTCACCCGGCTTTCCGGCAGCAGCAACCCCATCACTGGCGATTTTTCCGGGGTGGTGAAGGGGGGCTTTTTGGTTAAAGGCGGCGAAAAACGCCCCATCCTGGAGACCACCATTGCCGGCAACCTCTACGATTGTTTGCGCAATATCTCCGCCATCTCACAAGAGGTAACCGTTTTCAACGGCACCACCGCTTTTCCCGCCCTGCGCATCGAAGATGTATCGGTAACGGCGGGCTAACGTAAAGTCGGTTGGGCATTCTGAAAGGGCAGGCTGGCAAGCCTGTGAGCAGGCAAAGGCAAGCTGAGGGATCATGATGTGGCCAACGGAAGGTCGGCAACGCGCCATCATCGAGGCGGTGACGCCGGAAATCGACGGCGGGCGCTACGCCATCAAGCGGACGGTGGGGGAGTATGTGGTGGTGGAGGCGGACATCTTCGCCGATGGCCACGACCAACTCTCGGCGGTGCTCAGTTTCCGCCAGGCCGGGGCAACCGACTGGGAGGAGATCTTCATGGAGCCCCTCGGCAACGACCGCTGGCGGGCCCAGTTCCAGGTCACGCAAATCGGCCAAGCTTTCTACCGGATTCTGGCCTGGGTGGATCCCTTCAAAACCTGGCAGCAGGATCTGCACAAGCGGGTGGCTGCCGAGCAGGATGTGGCGGTGGAGCTGTTGATCGGGGCGGAGCTCGTGGAGCGGGCCGCCCAGGCTCAAAGCGGGGATCTGGCGGCGAAGTTGCGCAACTACGCCCAAATGCTCCGCCAAGGCGGGGATCCAGCTATCGAGATCGCCCTTTCCCCGACGCTGGGATCCCTGATGCAGCTCTACGGCGAGCGCCGCTTCGTCACCGCCTACCCGGAGCGACGGGTCTGGGTGGATCCGGAGAAGGCCCGCTTCAGCACCTGGTACGAGCTGTTTCCCCGCTCCTGTGGCCCTGACGAGCACACCCACGGCACCTTCCAGGATGTGATCGCCCGCCTGCCGCAGATTGCCGAGATGGGCTTTGATGTGCTTTACCTGCCCCCCATCCACCCCATCGGGCGCACCTTCCGCAAGGGCAAAAACAACGCCATGACGGCGGAGCCGGATGACGTGGGCTCCCCCTGGGCCATCGGCGGGCCAGAAGGCGGGCACAAGGCCATCCATCCCCAACTGGGATCCCTGGAGGATTTTCATCGCTTGGTGGCGGAGGCCAAAAAATTCAACATCGACATCGCCCTCGATATCGCCTTCCAGTGTTCGCCAGATCACCCCTATGTGAAAGAGCACCCGGAATGGTTTAAAAAGCGGCCCGACGGCACCATTCAATATGCGGAAAACCCGCCCAAGAAGTACCAAGATATCTACCCTCTCGACTTTGAGACGGAAAACTGGCAGGCCCTCTGGGAGGAGTTAAAAAGCGTTATCGAATACTGGATCGACCAAGGGGTAACCATCTTTCGGGTGGATAATCCCCACACCAAAGCCTTTGGCTTCTGGGAGTGGTGCATCGGCGAGATCAAGGCCAAGCACCCGGAGACAATCTTTTTATCCGAAGCCTTTACGCGCCCCAAGCTGATGAAATCCTTGGCCAAGCTGGGCTTCACCCAATCCTATACCTACTTCACCTGGCGCAACGACAAATGGGGCCTGACCGAGTACTTCACCGAGCTCACCCAAACCCCGATGCGGGAGTACTACCGCCCCAACCTCTGGCCCAACACGCCGGATATTCTGAACGAGTTTTTGCAAAAGGGGGGACGCCCGGCTTTTATGCTGCGCCTCATCCTGGCGGCTACGCTGGGGGCCAGCTACGGCATCTACGGCCCCGCTTTTGAACTCTGTGAAAACCGCCCGCTCCGCCCCGGCAGCGAAGAGTATCTGGACTCAGAAAAATACCAAATCCGCCACTGGGATCTGGACGCGCCGGATAACTTGCGGCCTCTGATCGCGCAGGTGAACCAGATCCGGCGGCAAAACCCGGCTTTGCAAAGCGACTGGAGCCTGGTGTTTCACCCCACCGACAACGAGGCCCTGATCTGCTACTCCAAGCGCACCTTTGATGGCAGCAACCGGATTTTGGTGGCGGTGAATCTGGATCCGTTTCACATTCAATCTGGCTGGGTCACCCTCAACCTGGGGGCTTTGGGTTTGGAACACTGGCAAACTTTCAAGGTGATCGACCTCTTGGACGGCCAGCAGTACTCCTGGCAGGGATCCACCAACTACATCAAGCTGGATCCCTGGACGATGCCGGCCCATATTTTTCTCGTCGAAAGCTGAAGCCCGATACCAGCAGTGCAGTGATCTCATCCACGAAAGCCGCGGAGTTGTCTCGATGGGCCAAGAGATTGCCTCCCTCAGCTTTGGCGCAGAGGACTTTGCCGAGTTCAAAGCTCGGCTGCAGCAGGAGACGGATCTGCTGGACCGCTGGCTGGCCGGCCTGCCGGGGCTGGATCCCATTTGCCGGCCTTTTGCCCAGGGATCCCCGGTGGGCGGGTTTGAGCTGGAAGCTTGGCTGGTCACCCCCCAGGGAGATCCGGCCCCGATCAACTCAGCCTACCTGGAGGCCGTCAACGACCCGCTGGTGGTGCCGGAACTGGCCCGCTTCAACATCGAGCTCAACAGCCGGCCCCAGGTTTTGGTTGCATCCGCTCTGCAGCAGCTCCGCCAAGAGCTGGAACAGAGGTGGGATCGCTGTTGCCGAGTGGCCGAGCAACTGCAGGCAGGGCTGATGACCATCGGCATTTTACCCACGCTGCAGCAGCAGCAGCTAACCTTGGAGATGATCTCCCCCCGCAAACGCTATCTGGCCCTCAACGAGCAGATCCTGAACCTGCACCGGCGCGAGCAATCCTCGGGGATCCCTTCTCTGGGCCTGGCGATCGAAGGGCCTGCCACCCGGCTGCGGGTCACCCACCCCAATATCATGCTGGAGGCGGCCACCACCTCCTTTCAAATCCATCTGCAGGTGTCGCCCCACCGGGCAGCCCGCTACTTCAACGCTTCCCTGCTCGTGTCGGCCCCCTTGGTGGCGCTGGCGGCCAATTCTCCTTATCTGTTTGGTCACGACCTGTGGGCGGAAACCCGCATCCCTGTGTTCGAGCAAGCCTTGGATGGCCCACCCCCCCTCGCCCCCACCCACCACCCCCGCGTCACCTTCGGGCAAGGCTATGTCCAGGGATCGCTGATGGAGCTGTTTTGGGAAAACCTGCACCGCTACCCGGTGGTGTTGCCGCAAAGATTAGCCGCTGCCCCGACTGAGCTGGCCCATCTGCGTCTGCACAACGGCACCATCTGGCGCTGGAACCGCCCCCTCATCGGCTTGGATCCCGTTCCCCACCTGCGCATCGAACAGCGGGTGGCCGCAGCAGGCCCCACCCTGCCGGACATGATCGCCAATGCAGCCTTCTACTTTGGCCTGGTGCAAGCCCTGGGAGCCCGACCCCTTCCCCCGGAGCAGGAGCTGAGCTTTGCCCAGTGCCGCGCCAATTTCTACGCGGCCGCCCGCTTCGGCCTCGAGGCCCCCATCACCTGGCTCAACGGTTGGCAGGGATCCCTGCGCCAATTGCTGCTGCAAGAGCTGATCCCGCAAGCAGAGGCGGGCTTGGCGCAACTGGACTTGGCCCCCCAGGATATCCAGGAGTATCTGGGCATTCTCCGCGCCCGGGTAGAGTCGGGGCAGAATGGGGCCACCTGGCAGCGCCGCTACGTGGCTCGGCATGGTAAAGATATGCAACAATTGACCTGTGCCTACTGGGAACGGCAGCGGCAAGGCCGGCCGGTACACACCTGGGATCTCGGCTAGGGAAGCGCTCTCCCTGTATGGCAGGGGAGACAGATCACCGCCTGGGCATGCCTGTATCGGAAGGGATGCCTTCTCAAAGGGCAGGGCGACGACCCAAGCCCCAAGCACGGCAGCCAGTTGTTTATTTCCAGCTAGGGATGAGACAGTTCGCTACCCTAATCTCCATCTCCCCTCTCCCGCTGGGAGAGGGGCTGGGGGTGAGGGCTCTGAATTAGAGAGAGGGCTCGATTTCCCGGATCCCCTCTGCCCTTGAGCAGCCAAAAGGTTTGCGTTGAGGTGCTTGCCCAACCCTTATGCTCACCGTTCTCGACCACCTGCCGGATCAACTCCTGGATCTAGAGGCCCATCAGCTGGAGGATCGCTTGGGCGGGCCGACCCTTATCCATCTGGCGGGACGGCGGGATCCCCCCCTGTTTGTATCCGTCCTGCTGCACGGCAACGAGGTCACTGGCTGGCAGGCGGTGCAACAGCTTCTGCGCCGCTACACCCGGCGGGAACTGCCCCGTTCTCTGTCTCTCTTCATCGGCAATGTGCGGGCCGCCCGCTACGGGCAACGGCGCCTGGACGGCCAACCGGACTACAACCGCATCTGGGGCCCCGGCTCCACCCCCGAGCACGCCATGGCCCAGGCCGTCCTGCAGCAGATGCAGCAGCGGGGCGTGTTTGCCAGCGTCGATATTCACAACAACACCGGCACCA
>NZ_JANSHG010000168.1:0-5029 GCF_047461555.1 Synechococcus sp. WC101 | reverse complement strand
TCCTAGAGCTGAACGGCCCCGATCCAGGCCGGGTGTTGGCGCGGCAGGTGGACATCTATTTTGCCGAGCCAGGTCGAGAAAACTTTGTGGATGTGGGGCATCGCCGCTGGAACCTGTATCCTCAGTACGCCCAGGGGGCCTACGGCATTGTCTTTGACCCACGGGCTGGACGGGTGACCCAGGCCAACGCCAACTGGATCTTCGGTTTTGACGAGTCGGTGCCAGATCCAGAGTTCATCGCCTTCCCGGAGAAAGACGGCTACCTCTACCGCCTAGAAGGGTTTTCCGGCCAGCCCCTGTCTGCCTACCGCTGGTCTTTCTCGGTGCCCAGCCGTGGCGGCAAGGCTGATCTCAGCCAAGCCCAAGTCCGCATCACCGATGCCCTCAGCGGCGAGCCGGTGCCTGTTGGAGATCTCCGCGTGGGGGATCCCGCCTTTGGCCTGGAAACTTTGACCTACTCCGTGGGTTCGATCCAGCCCAATCGCAACTACACCTTTGAAATTAGCGGCATTCGCCTCAACGGTGGCCCCCCCCGCAGCTACCGCTACACCACCGCTCTCTACGACTGCGATCCCCAAACTTCCCAACGGCCCGCACCCCTCACCGAAGGGCTGGGGATCCCGCCCCGTCTGCTCTGGCAGATGGAGCCTTTCAACTCTTTCAACCCTCTCAAATAGCTTTTCCTCACCCCCAGCCCCTTTCCCAAAGGGGAAAGAGGGGTCTGCTGCTCCTGGAAGCCTGACTTTATGCATAAAGCGCAATTCGAGAATGACAAAACTGCATAACCTGTTACAAAGTGTAACTGCCAATACCAAAGTTAACGGTTCGTCATCGCTAGGGTAGCCAGTGTTCACCCCACGGCAGCGATCATGGCGAACCAATTTGAGCGCCTCAAAAGCGAAAAGGATGGGCTGGCGGTCAAGGCCGAGCTGGAGGCGTTTGCCCGGATGGGTTGGGAGAACATTCCTGAAGACGACCGGGATCACCGCCTCAAGTGGCTGGGGATCTTCTTTCGCAAGCGCACCCCAGGTCAGTTCATGCTGCGGCTGCGCCTGCCCAATGGGATCCTAACCAGCGGCCAAATGCGGATGTTGGGCGCAATCATCCACCCCTATGGAGAACAGGGCGTAGCCGACATCACCACCCGGCAGAACCTGCAACTGCGGGGCATCCCCATCGAGGAAATGCCCCAGATCCTGGGCTACCTGAAAGAGGTAGGCCTGACCAGCATCCAGTCGGGCATGGACAACGTGCGCAACATCACGGGATCCCCTCTGGCCGGTATTGACCCGGACGAGCTGATCGACGTGCGCGGCCTCACTCGCAAGGTGCAGGACATGGTTACCAACAACGGCGAGGGCAACCCTTCCTTCAGCAACCTGCCGCGCAAGTTCAACATCGCCCTCTGCGGTTGTCGTGACAACTCCGTGCATGCGGAGATCAACGACCTGGCCTTTGTGCCCGCCTTCAAAAATGGCCGCCTGGGCTTCAACGTCCTGGTGGGCGGCTTTTTCTCTGCTCGCCGCTGCGCCGAGGCAATTGGCCTAGATGTCTGGGTGGATCCCCGGGATGTGGTTCCTCTGTGCGAGGCGGTGCTGCTGGTCTACCGGGATCACGGCCTGCGGGCCAACCGGCAAAAGGCGCGGTTGATGTGGCTCATTGACGAGTGGGGCCTAGAGAAGTTCCGGGCGGCTGTGGAGCGCCAGACTGGCCACCCTCTGCTCAGGGCAGCGGAAAAAGATGAGGTGGTCTGGCACAAGCGGGATCTGCTGGGGGTGCATGCCCAGAAGCAGCCGGGCCTCAACTTTGTCGGCCTGCATGTGCCGGTGGGGCGGCTCAACGCCCTGGAGATGATGGAGCTGGCCCGCTTGGCGGAGGTGTACGGCTCCGGGGAGCTGCGGCTGACAGTGGAGCAGAACGTGCTCATCCCCAATGTGCCCGACTCCCGAGTGGCCCCGCTCCTCAAAGAGCCGCTCTTGAAGAAGTTCTCCCCTAACCCAGGGCCATTGCAGCGGGGGTTGGTGTCCTGTACGGGCAACCAGTTTTGCAACTTTGCCCTCATCGAGACCAAAAACCGCGCCGTGGCCCTGATGGAAGAGCTGGAAGCCGAGCTGGAGATTCCTCAAACGGTGCGCATCCACTGGACAGGCTGTCCCAACTCCTGCGGCCAGCCCCAGGTGGCCGATATTGGCCTCATGGGCACCACCGTTCGCAAGGACGGCAAGCCGGTGGAGGCGGTGGACATCTACATGGGAGGAGAAGTGGGCAAAGACGCCAAGCTGGGCGAATGCGTGCGCCAAGGGATCCCTTGCGAAGACCTCAAGCCCGTCTTGGTGGAGCTACTGATTGAGCACTTCGGGGCCAGGCCGCGTCAGCGTCCTGCTGCTACCTAGACTTCTTCTTCCCCCTTGATGACCTACTAGGCAGTTCGTCGTTCGAAATTTTGGAGGTTGTGATGTCTAAGCTATTCAACACTTCCTCTCCCATCTCCCGTCGCCAGTTTTTGGCTGGGGCAGCTGCCCTTGCGGCTGGAGCAGCTACGGCTGGGATCCCCCGCGCCCAATCCCAATCCTTGGGGCAGGGCTACTGGGTAGCTCAAGCTGATACCCCAGAAACCACGCGAGCCAGGCTGGGATTTATCGCCCTCACCGACGCTGCCCCCCTCATCATTGCAAAAGAGAAGGGGTTTTTTGCCAAGTACGGCATGAAAGACGTGGAGGTGGTCAAGCAGGCCTCTTGGGGCACCACCCGCGACAACTTGGTGCTGGGATCCGCCGCCGGCGGCATCGATGGGGCACACATCCTCACCCCCATGCCCTACCTCATCACCACCGGCAAAGTTACCGATGGCAAGCCGGTGCCCCTGTACATCTTGGCCCGTCTCAATCTGGACGGTCAGGGCATTAGCATTTCCAACCAATATCGGGATTTGCAAATCGGCCTGGATAGTTCCCCCCTCAAGGCCAAGTTTACCGAGGTCCGAGCTGCCGGCGGGGATCCCAAATGTGCGGTGACCTTCCCTGGTGGCACCCACGACATGTGGATGCGCTACTGGCTGGCCGCAGGCGGGATCGATCCCACTAGCGACGTCTCCATCATTGTGGTGCCGCCGCCGCAGATGGTGGCCAATATGAAATCCAGAACCATGGAAGCCTTCTGTGTGGGCGAGCCTTGGAATGCCCAGCTGGTGAACCAAAAAGAGGGGTATACTGCCCTCACCACCGGCGAGCTGTGGAACGGCCACCCGGAAAAGGCCTTTGCCCTGCGGGCCGACTGGGCAGATGCGCACCCGAAAGCCACCCTTGCCCTGTTGAAAGCGGTGCTAGAAGCCCAGATCTGGTGCGACCAGATGGAAAACAAAGAGGAGATGTGTCGCATCATCGGCGACCGCCGCTGGCTGGGGGTGCCTGTGCCCGATATCTTGGGCCGTTCTCGGGGCACTTTCGACTACGGCACCGGCAAGGTCGTTGAAAACAGCCCCCACCTGATGAAGTTCTGGCAGAACTACGCTTCCTACCCCTTCAAGAGCCACGATCTCTGGTTTTTGACCGAAAACATTCGCTGGGGTTACCTACCTGCCGACACCGATACCAAAGCTTTGGTGGATAAGGTCAACCGAGAAGATCTCTGGCGGGAAGCTGCCAAAGCCATTGGCCAGGAGGCGGCCATTCCCCCCAGCCCTTCCCGAGGAGTGGAAACCTTCTTCGACGGGGTGCAGTTCGATCCCGAAAATCCTGCCGCCTACCTGGAGAAATTGGCGATTAAGAAGCTGGCCTAATTTCCCAACTTTCCCCAGCAAGTTAGCTGCAAACCCTCTGTCCAGGAGAGAAGGGATCCCCGAATCCCCACAAAGAGTGTTCAACTGAAACCCCTTCTCTCTTGGGATCCTCTTAAGTTGACTTCAACCTTACTCCCAGCAAGCCATGAGGATTTTCCACTCTGCCCTACAGTTGGGCTACCACCTCTTTCGGATCCTGCTTCCCCTACTGGTTGGCCTAGGCCACTGGCTGCTGAAAACCAGCCCAGGCTTTGTTCTTCAGTCCAATGCCGGGCTCCACTCCCCGGCCAGCTCTGCATCTTCTTCTGCTTGGAGGCAGCGAGTCCAAATCCACCAAGTGCTGCGCCGCGTTCTTTTGCCCACCACGGCCATTTTAATAGTGCTCGTTCTCTGGCAAATTGCCTATAGCCGCCCCGGAGCCAACTTGCCCACCCCTCTCCAGGTTTGGCAGGACACCTGGGATCCCCTTATTAAAGATCCCTTTTTTGACTATGGCGGCAATGCCAAAGGGCTGTTCTGGCAAATTTGGGCCAGCTTGCGGCGGGTGTTCATTGGGTTTGCCCTGGCCGGCTTGGTGGGGGTTGTGGGCGGCATGATCATCGGGGTCAATCGCTGGCTGTACGAGGCTTTGGATCCCATTTTTCAGGTGTTGCGCACGGTGCCGCCTTTGGCCTGGCTGCCGATTTCTTTGGCTGCCTTTCGGGATGCCAACCCTTCCGCCATTTTTGTAATCTTCATTACGGCTCTCTGGCCCATTTTGATCAACACCGTTGCCGGCGTACAGCAGATCCCACAGGACTACCGCAACGTGGCCAGAATTGTGCGCATGTCGGGCTGGAAGTACTTTTTCAAAATCGTTTTCCCGGCAACTGTACCCTACATTTTTACCGGCTTGCGCATTGGGGTGGGCTTGTCTTGGCTGGCCATTGTGGCGGCGGAGATGTTGATTGGCGGTGTGGGCATTGGATTTTTCATCTGGGATGCCTGGAATAGCTCCCGCATCAGCGAAATCATTCTGGCTTTGATCTATGTCGGGATGGTGGGTCTTCTGCTGGATCGCATCACGGCTTGGATTGGCTCGCTGGTGGTGGCTGAGGATCACTAAATGAGCTTGGCCGAGTTTTAGATTGGTTGCTGACAATTTCTCCATGCTCTCAGAAATCATCTCAGGGGAATCATGAAGACCCAGCCTTACATTGAAGTGGATCATGTCGACAAGGAATTTCTCCTCGACAACGGAGAGGTCTATCC
>NZ_JANSHG010000167.1:0-5081 GCF_047461555.1 Synechococcus sp. WC101 | reverse complement strand
GAGCACTATGACGGCCTTGACCCCTTCCCGGATGCGCCGGCTGATCTCCTCCTTGGTCAACCTCTTGAGCTCCTCTCCGCCCATTCCGCCCTCCATGCTTAACCCACAAAATACGCGACACTACCTTCCCCAGAGCTTGCAGGCTATGGCCAATGCTATCGGCTTGGATGGCAACGACCCTCTGCCCCACTGGTGGCCGCCAAGCTTGGCGGTGATTAGGCAATCTGGCTAGGAAGAAAGTCAAGAGTGTAGGCTTGCTGGACGTCCAAGCCAGCTTCGACAACTCCCAGGGCAACCATTTCCTGAAAATAGGTCTGCCAGCGCTGGTGGGTCATGGCGCCGATCCCCAGGGTAGCCGCGTCGCCGGCAGTGAGGAGGCCGTAGTCTTTTAGGGCCTGGTGGGCGTAGGCCAAGAGGGCCTCGCTCATGTTGGGGTTGTCCTGCCGAATGAGGCGGTTGCCGGGGCGGGGATCCTCTAGGTAGCTTTGCCACCCTTCAATGGAGGCGGCCACAAACTTGCGCACTTGGTCAGGGTACTGTTCGGCAAAGGGGCGGGTGGTCTCCAGGGTAGTGGCATAAGGGGAATAGCCGTAGTCGGCCAAGAGAAAGACAACGGGATCAAAACCGCCCTCCTGGCGCACGCGGAAGGGCTCGGAGGTGACATAGCCCTGTTGGGCGGAATACTTGTCCAGCAGGAAGGGGGTGAGGCTGAGGTTGTAGGGGCGCTTTTGGTCGTCGGTGAAGCCAAATTTGGCCCGCAAGAAAGGCCAGTAGGTGAGGTTGGCCCCTGGCGAGACCCAAATGGGCTTGCCCCGCAAGTCCTCTAGGCGCTCGATGCCCACCCCCGGATGGGCCAAGAGACACTGGGGATCCTTTTGGAAAAAGGCAGCCACGGTGAGCACTGGAATCCCGGATTGCAGGGCAGCCAGGGCGTCAGGACTGCCGCCAAGAACAAAGTCCGCCGCTCCCCCCGCCAGCAGGTGCAGCACGTTGACCGCCGTTCCCCCCATGCGGATTTCCACCTGCAGGCCGTAGTCGGCGTAGATGCCCAGGGCCAGGGCTTGGTAGAAGCCGCCGTGTTCGGCTTGGGCATACCAGTTGGTTACTAGCCGCAGAGGCCGGGATTGGCGGGATCCCGCTCCCACCGCCAGTAGAGCAGCTCCAGCAGCCAGAAACTGCCGGCGCGGCCAAGGCTTTGCAACGGCGTTAGCCATGGGCTTCCACGCTTTTCCGTCAAGGGGCAGGGCTCTTCTTAGCCTAGCTGGAAGATTGGAGAGAGGGGGCTAAGATCCTGCTTTTGCGGCAGGATGGGATAGTTGAGATCAGAGACAGCAACACATCCCCATGGGCAAGGTGTATCTGGTGGGAGCGGGGCTGGGCGGGCGGGCGGGTCTGACGCAAGGGGCGCTGGAGATCCTGCGGCAGGCCGAGGCGGTTTGGGTGGATGAGCTGGTGGACGAGCGCTTGTTGGCGGAGTTGTCCCCGCAGGCGCAGGTGTGGCGACGTTCCGGAGAAGCGGGTTTGCAGGAGGGCATTCGCTGGCTCATCCAGCGCTGCCGAGAAGGCAAGCAGGTGGTCCACCTCAAGTCGGGGGATCCCTTGATCTTTGGCCGCGCCCGTGAGGAAGTGCAGGCCCTGCGGGAGGCAGGCTGTCCGTTTGAGATCTGGCCGGGCTTGTCGTCGGCCCTAGCCGGCCCTTTGTGGGCTGGGATCCCGTTGACCGATAAACACCTGAGCCGCGCCTTTGCCGTGCTGACTGCCCATGAGCTGGAGGCTCTGCCCTGGGGCGCTCTGGCCCAGTTGGATACGCTGGTGATTTTGATGGGATCCCGGCAGCGGCAGCAGATTGCGGCCCAGTTGATGGCAGCGGGGATCCCGCCGGAGCGAGCGGCGGCCCTGATCTGGGGGGCGGGGCAGGCGGAGCAGCGGGTTTGGGTGGGCACCTTGGCGGAGCTGCAGCAGGGGGAAGGGGTAGAGCCGGAGGCTGGGGAAAGGTTGCCGGGGCTATTGATAGTGGGCGAGGTGGTGCGGCTGCGGCAGGAATTTTTGCTGGGGATCCCACCGTTGCCGCCACCGGCTCCTTTGGCAGGCAAGAGGGTGCTGGTCACCCGTGCTGAGGGGCAGTCGCCGGCTTTTCGCGAGCTGCTGCGGGCTCAGGGGGCGCGGGTGGTGGAGATGCCTGCCCTGGTGATCCAGCCTCCTAGCAGTTGGGATCCCCTGGACACCGCCATTGCCAACTTGCAACAGTTCAACTGGCTGCTGCTGACTTCGGCCAATGGGGTGCAGGCTTTTTTCGAGCGGCTGCAGCAGCAGGGGCGAGATAGCCGGGCGCTCCACTCCCTGCAAGTGGCGGTGGTGGGATCCAAAACGGCGGCGGTGCTGGCTCAGTATGGCATCCGCCCAGATTTGATGCCTTCCGAGTTTGTGGCCGAAGCCTTGCTGCCCATTTGGCCGGAGCCGGTGCAGGGGCAGCGCATCCTCTTTCCCCGCGTCGAATCCGGAGGACGGGAGGAGCTGGTGCAAGGGCTGCGGCAACGCGGAGCCGAGGTGGTGGAGGTGGCCGCTTATCAATCGACCTGTCCGGCAGCGGCGGATCCCCAAGTCCTGGAAGCCCTAAAGACCCGCCAGGTGGATATTCTCACCTTTGCCAGCTCCAAAACGGTGCAGCATTTTGCCCATCTCCTGCGCCAGGCAGGGCTAGGCCCTGAAGTCTGGGATCCACCGGTACAGATTGCTGCCATCGGCCCCAAAACGGCGGAAACCTGCAAGAAGGTCTTAGGGCGGGTAGATGTGGTGGCTCAGGAGTACACCCTGGAAGGGCTGTTGGGATCCCTCCTCCGGGCCACCCCCTAGCGGGATAATGGGAGGGCAGTTGGGACTCTGGACACCATGTGGCAGACGGCCAAGCTCTACGAAGACATCCTCTACGAGAAGACGGATGGCATTGCCAAGATCACCATCAACCGGCCCCACAAGCGCAATGCCTTCCGCCCCAAGACCATCGTCGAAATGATTGATGCCTTTCTGGATGCGCGGGAGGATCCCAAGATTGGAGTCGTGCTCTTGACGGGCGCCGGGCCCCACACGGACGGAAAATATGCCTTCTGCGCCGGCGGGGATCAGAGCGTGCGGGGAGAGGCCGGCTACCTGGATGAGGCTGGGGTTCCGCGTCTTAACGTCTTGGACCTGCAGCGCCTCATCCGCTCCTTGCCCAAGGTGGTGATTGCCCTAGTGGCCGGCTACGCCATTGGGGGAGGCCATGTTTTGCATCTCCTCTGCGATCTCACCATTGCCGCCGACAACGCCATCTTTGGCCAGGCCGGGCCACGGGTGGGCAGCTTTGACGGCGGCTTTGGGGCCAGCTACCTGGCGCGGGTGGTGGGACAAAAAAAAGCGCGCGAAATCTGGTTTCTTTGCCGCCAGTACACTGCAGCGCAAGCCCTGGAGATGGGCCTGGTCAATGCGGTGGTGCCGCTGGAGGAACTGGAAGCCGAAGGGATCCGCTGGGCGCGGGAGATCCTCCAACACAGTCCTCTGGCCATCCGCTGCCTCAAGGCTGCTTTCAACGCCGATTGCGACGGCCAGATGGGACTGCAGGAGCTGGCGGGAGACGCGACGCTCTTGTATTACATGACCGAGGAAGCTGCCGAGGGCAGACGCGCTTTTTTGGAGAAGCGTCCTCCCAACTTTCGCCAGTTTCCCTGGCGGCCCTAGGGGGCAGCAAACGATAGGCTGGACTCAGTTGTTGGTCTTGGCCGATGGCTTCCCACCCTCCGAGGCTGCTTTTGGTCGATGGCCACTCCCTGGCCTACCGCTCTTTTTACGCCTTTGCCCATAGCCGCGAGGGGGGCTTGCGCACCTCCACTGGGATCCCGACCAGTGTCAGCTTTGGCTTTTTGAAATCGCTGCTGGAGGTCTTGGAGAAATACCCCCCCACCCACATAGCTGTTGCCTTTGATACCCGGCAGCCCACCTTTCGCCACGAGGCCGATGAAACCTACAAAGCAGGCCGTCCGGAAACGCCGCCGGAGTTTATTGAGGATGTGGAAAACCTCAGGCAGGTGTTGGCGGCGCTGCGCATTCCGATTTTGGCAGTGCCCGGCTTTGAGGCCGACGACGTTCTGGGTACGCTCTGCAGGCTTGCCCCCCAAGAGTATCGGGTGCAGATCTTAAGCGGCGACCAGGATCTCTTTCAGTTGATTGACCCCGAGGGAAGAATTCGGGTTCTGCATCTCAACAGCAAAGATCGCGTCAGCGAATTTGGCCCCCAAGAGGTCAGAGAGAAATTGGGCATCTGGCCTTGGCAGGTGGTCGACTACAAAGCCCTCTGTGGTGACCCCTCCGACAACATTCCCGGCGTCAAGGGGATCGGCCCCAAGCGAGCGGCAGAGCTCTTGCAGCGCTACGGCAGCTTGGAGGAGATTTTCAACCATCTGGAGGAGATCCCTGGCAAAGTCCAGCAGTACCTCAAGGAAGGGATCACCGCAGCCCAGCACTCCCAATTTCTGGCTCGGATTCACTGTGATGTCCCCCTTTTGCCCGACTGGGAGAGCATGAGGCTGACCGGGTTTGACCCGGCGGAAGTGCTGCCGCTTTTGGAGAAACTAGAGTTTCGCAGTTTCATTGCTCAAGTGCGCAAGCTGCAGGCCACTTTGGGCGGGATCCCAGCCCAAGTCCCTGAAGCCAGGACAGGTTCAAAGAATGGCTCTGCCGACGACGAGGCCCTTTGGTTTGATTTTGCTGCACATCCCCCCCCTTCTCTGCCGCCGGTACGCATTGTGGATACCCCTGAGCAGTTGGAGCGGTTGCGGCAGGAGCTGTTGGCTTGCTCCGGGATCGTAGCCTGGGACACGGAAACCACGAGTCTAGATCCCCGCGACGCCCAACTGGTGGGGATTGGCTGCTGTTGGTCGGAGCGGGATGTTGCCTATTTGCCCATTGGTCACCGCCAGGGATCCAACTTGGACTGGAACCTAGTCAAACAGAGCCTACAGCCCATTTGGGAGGATCCCAGTCGCCCCAAAAGCCTGCAAAACTGCAAGTATGATCTCAGCATTTTTCGCGCTCATGGCATCCGCCTA
>NZ_JANSHG010000166.1:0-5135 GCF_047461555.1 Synechococcus sp. WC101 | reverse complement strand
TCACCCTTCCAGTCTGCATAGGGCTTTACCATCTTAGCGGCAAACGGGCTATCCTGCCCGGATCCCCTCTCGTGGAATGGGGCAGATGCAAGCTGGCCAAGCACCCCAGGGCCAAAGCCCTTGGGGGGTACGGCCCGACCAGCCGGAAATGGCGGGGCAAATGAGATCATAGAGGTATGGCTGCCCTTTCCATTCACCACTTTCGCCAGGCCAAACAGGCGGGTCAACCGTTGGTGGCCCTCACGGCTGCTGACTACGCCACAGCGCAGATCTTGGATCGGGCCGGGATCGACTTGATCTTAGTAGGCGACAGCCTGGCCATGACCAGCTTGGGGCACAGCAGCACCTTGCCCCTGACTCTGGAACAGATGATCCACCACGCCCAGGCAGTGCGCCGCGGCGTAGAACGAGCCTTTTTGGTGGCCGACTTGCCTTTCTTGAGCTACCAAGTTTGCAAAGAGCAGGCCCTCCTCTCGGCAGGACGTCTGATGAAGGAGGCAGGGGTGAATGGGGTGAAGCTGGAGGGGGGCTACCCAGACATGGTGGAAACAGTGGCCTTTCTGGTCCAGCGAGGGATCCCGGTCTTGGGCCACATCGGCCTCACCCCACAGGCCAAACATCAACTGGGGGGGTATCGCCAGCAGGGGAAAACCCCCGCGGAGGCGGAGCGGCTGCGCCAGGAAGCCCTGAGCCTAGAGCGAGCAGGAGCCTTTGCCCTGGTTTTGGAACACATGCCGGCGGAATTGGCTGCCCAGATCACCCAGCAAGTCGGGATCCCGACTCTGGGGATTGGGGCTGGCCCGGCCTGCGACGGCCAAATTCTCGTCACCCACGACCTGCTCGGCCTCAGCGAGCGGATCCCGCCCTTCGCCAAAGCCTACGCCAACCTGCGAGAGGTGATCCGAGAAGCGGTGGAAGCCTTTGTCGGCGATGTTCATCAGAGACTGTTTCCCCCCACTTAGGGGATCCCCTGGGAAACTCGCAAGTATCACCTTCTGGCAGCTCAGTTGTTGGTTACTGCGCTCCCCTGGCGAGGATCTCCAGAAATTGGAAGCCAGTCGGGGCAGCCGATTGCCGCCTCTGTCAGAGCTTGCTGAGGATGGACAGCGCACTTGAGGTGGGGATCGCCGCTGTAAAACCTGCATTTGTGGCAGGGGATGCGGTGCATCTGTTGAGCTTGATGCAAGAAGTCCGCGACTGCTCTGGCCACCGTCCACAACGGCAAGAGTAGCAATAGCCACGCGATGGCCCCGCTCAGAGGAGGCGGAAGAGAGCTCATACAGGACACCAGCAATACAGAAGGATAGCTTGCTAGCCCCGTACTTTAGTGCGGAGCGGAAAAGCCCGTAAGCAGCTTTAGTTGCTTGCCAATAGTGTAGACGAGGCGTACCGTTCCCAGGCGAGCCTCTAATCACGGTGAAAAACCCGACCGGTGGCAAGCGTCTGCGAGATGCCAACCTCTCGGCCAACCTGCAAGGACTCCGTCCCGCTGACGCGATCAGACAAGTAAGCAGAACCTTGGGGCTTTGACTGAAAGAACTGTCTAGAGGCGGTTTGGCAACGCCTTTACAAGTTCGTTTTTGAACTGCGTAAGAATCCCCCCCCTTAGTCGGGGAAGTGTCAAGACGGGGTCAGGCTCGGCTGTATAACGTCCCCCAGAGAGGGAAAAGTTGGCAGTGAGAGATCCCACGCTGAAACTCCAATCTAATGGATTTTGGAAGGGGAGCGCAGGGTGTGCCAGGGTGGAGATACAGGCGATAATAGCTTCAGCAACGTGCCCTAGTGGGATCCTCTGCGATGGAAGCCTTCTTCGAGTTCCTTTGGTCTGCCTCGGCCGTTTTGCTGGTGATACTGGTGTTGTTGCATAGCCCCAAAGGGGATGGGCTGGCGGGCATCGGCGGCCAGGCCCAATTGTTCTCCAGCTCCAAAAGTGCCGAGCAGAACCTCAACCGCATCACCTGGACGGTGGCCACCCTCTTCCTCTCCATCAGCGTGGTGTTGGGGGCAGGCTGGCTCTCGGCAGCCACAGGCCCCTAGGGATCCCTGTCATCGTGGCGGTCATCTACTTGCACGGATTCGGCTCTGGGCCTCAATCGGCTAAGGCTACTTTTTTCCGGCAGCGGCTGCAGCAGCTTGGGATCCCTCTGCAGGTGCCCGATCTCAACCAGGGCAACTTTGCCCAGCTTACCTTGACCCGCCAGATCCGGCAGGTTTCTGAGCAGTTGGCGCAAATGGGCCATCCTCCCGTTACCCTTATTGGTTCGAGCTTGGGGGGACTGGTGGCCGCCTGGGTGGCCGAGCAGCAACCCTGCGTGCAGCGTCTGGTGCTCTTGGCACCGGCCTTTGGCTTTCTGGGCCATTGGCTGCCGCGGCTGGGGACGGAAGCGGTGGAAAGCTGGCAACGCACCGGCCAAATGCCAGTATTTCACTACGGAGAAGGCCGTCCGCTGCCGTTGGAGTACGGTTTTGTCACCGATGCCCAACGCTACCCGGATGGGGCGTTGCGCCGGCCTGTGCCCACCCTGATTGTGCATGGGATCCGGGACGAGATCATTCCCATCCAGTCCAGCCGTGACTACGTGGCCCGTCGCCCCTGGGCGCAACTGGTATCTGTAGAGAGCGACCACGCCCTCACCGACGTGTTGGATCCCATCTGGCAGGTTGCCAGCCGCTTTTGTGGCTGGGGGATGGCGACAGAGCAGCCTTGCTGGTGAAGGGATCCCTGTCCCGCGCTTGCCCAACGGTCTATGCCGCCCAAAATGCTCCGCGCCGCTGACGCGACTGCCGGCCTGCTTTTGGATATGGACGGGGTGATCGTGGATTCGGAGCCGATCCACGCCCGCGCCGGGACTATCGCCCTGCAGCGCTGTCAGATCTCTCTGGATCTGGCCCCCATCTCCCTGCAGTTTAAGGGGCGCACCGACCGGGACATGTTCGAGTATCTTGTGGAACACCTGACGGACACCCCGCCTGCGGAACGATCCCTGCTGGTGCAGCGTTTGATCGAGGAAAAGGCCAAGGCTTTTGGCGAGCTGCTGGGGGAGGTGCCGCTGGTGCCGGGGGTGCTGGAGTTTTTGGCGGCCAGCCGCCGCCGCTTCTCAGCCCTGGCCCTCACCACCTCAGCCACCCGTCGGGATCAAGAGCAGATCTTTCAGCGCTTTAACCTGGGCCGCTGGTTCGACGCCGTGGTTACTGCCGAAGATATCCGGCGGGCCAAGCCCGACCCCGAGCCCTACTTGAAAACGGCTGCCAAGGTGGGCTTGGATCCCAGTCTGTGTTTGGTGGTCGAAGACTCCACCCACGGGATCCGCGCCGCCAAGAGGGCCGGCTGTTGGGCGGTTGGCCTGACCACTGCTTTCACCGCCGAGGAACTGCGCCGGGCGGGGGCCGATGCCGTGGTGGACAGCTTTGCCGAGCTGGCAGCACTTCTAGACCTGGGGGGTAAGGGGAAACAGCTCTAGCTCATCACCATGCCGCCGTCGATGGCGAAGACCTGCCCGGTGATGTAGGCTGCCGCCGGGTCGGCCGCCAAAAAGCGCACCAGCCCCGCCACCTCTGCCGGGGATCCCAGTCGCCCCAGGGGGATCTGGGCCAGGATGGGGCCGGGATCCAGCTTCTCGGTCATCTGGGTGGTGATAAAGCCGGGGGCGACGGCGTTGACGGTGATGTTGCGGCTGGCCAGCTCGCGGGCTGCTGTCTTGGTCAGGCCCACCACCCCTGCTTTGGCGGCGCTGTAGTTGGCCTGGCCGGGATTGCCCACCAGGCCCACCACCGAGGTGATGTTGATGATGCGTCCCTGCCGCTGCTTGACCATGATCTTGGCGGCCGCCTTCAGACACAGAAAGACGCCGGTGAGATTGAGATCCAGCACCGCCTGCCAGTCTTCCGGCTTCATGCGCAGCAGCAAGGTGTCGCGGGCCATGCCGGCATTGTTCACCAGCACGTCCACCCGGCCCCAGCGCCCCATCACCTGCTCGAAGAGTTGTTCCACCGCCTGCGGCTGGGAGACATCGGCGGCCACAGCCATCCCTTCGCCCCCCAGGGCGGCGATCTCCTGCAGCAGCGACTCGGCCTCGGCGGCGGAGCGAGCGTAGTTGACGACCACCTTGGCGCCAATCGCCCCCAAGTGAAGGGCAATGGCCCGGCCAATGCCCCGGCTGGCTCCGGTGACCACCGCCACCTGGTTATGGAGCGAGGGCAAGGGGAGAAGTTCAGACATAGGCAGCAGCTTCCCGCTTATTTCTACCGCCGCAACAGTATAGGATGCTTTGGCCTTGTCTGGGGCGGGGAGACTCCCCCCTATGGCCGTTCCAACAGCGATGAGACCGCCTGTCGCCTCGATCCCAAACTCCCCTCTCCTCTTGGGAGAGGGGCTGGGGGTGAGGGCTAGCTCCTCTTGGGAGAGGGGCCGCGGCTGGTCGCATCAGCAGCGCGGAGCGTTTGAGCAACTGGCTGGGGAGACCCCCTCGCGTCAGCGGGCCGCAGGCCCCAACGGTAGGTGCTGTCGCTGCTCGCGCAAGCGGAACGGTGTTCCCTAAGCGCTGACGCCAGGAGGATCCTTGCCCTCTGGGGAGAAACCAGTAAGCTGGGCCAGATTAAGATCGATGGCTAGGCCTAGCCGAGGAACCGTCCATGCAAGTGGAGTTTCGCGAGTGCGATCCGGGAAATCTCTGGATCTGGTTTGAGTTTGCGGAGCCGCCGGTTCCAGCGGAGCTGGAGTACCTCAAGGAGGTGCTGGAATCCTGGTATGTGCTGGGCAAGCTGGGGGGATTCAACGCCGAGCGCCTGGTGGCCCAAGAGGCGGAGGTGGATCTGAGCTATTTGGAGTACCCCAGCGACTCAGCTCCCTTGACCTCCCTGATGCACAACATGGGATCCTTGGAAGAAAAGGGCAACTGGGCCCGCTGCTGGTTTGACCTGGGCACGGCCGATGCCTTGGCGCTGGATGTGCTGATCAACGCCCTGCGCACCCTCAGCCTCGAGTACATTAACCTCAGCCGCGTCATCATCGGCGGGCAGAACGAGGACTGGCCAACACCGGATCCCGAGGAGACCGATGTCTATGATGATCTCAACGGCTACCTGCGGGATCATTGGGGGGAAGAGGGAGAGCTGGAATAGCTCCTACTCCAGGT
>NZ_JANSHG010000165.1:0-5139 GCF_047461555.1 Synechococcus sp. WC101 | reverse complement strand
GTCGTAGGGTGGTGAAGTTGCCCAAAGATTTGGACATCTTCTGGCCGTTGACGTTGACAAAGCCGTTGTGCAGCCAGTACTTGGCCAGCGGCTTGCCGGTAATTGGCTCGGATTGGGCCAGCTCGTTCTCGTGGTGGGGAAAAATGAGGTCTGCCCCACCAGCGTGAATGTCGATGTGATCCCCCAGAGTCTCTCGCACCATGGCCGAACACTCGATGTGCCAGCCCGGTCGCCCCCAACCCCAAGGGGACTCAAACCCCGGCTCGGAAGGGGGGGCCGCCTTCCAAAGGGCAAAGTCAAAGGGATCCCGTTTGCCAGCGCCCTCTTCTCCCACCCGGCCGCTGGCCCCTGCCTCCAGCTCCTCCAGCTTGCGACCGGAGAGCTGGCCGTAATCCGGGAACTTACGGACGGCATAGTAGACATCGTAAGCAGGAGTCTCCCCCTGAGGGGCGAGGGGATCCCGTACCCGGTAGGCAAAGCCCTTGAGCTCCAGCGATTGGATCAGCTCGAACATGGCCCGCAGCGATCGGGTTGCCCTGGGGTAGAGATCGGCCCGCTTGATGTTGAGGCGATCCATATCTTGGAAATACTCGGCGATGAAGCGTTCCGCCACCGCCTGCATCGACTCGCCCCGCTCTAAGGCCCGCTTGAGGATCTTGTCGTCCACGTCGGTAAAGTTCTGCACATACTTCACCCGGTAGCCGCGGCACTCCAGGTAACGACGCACCATATCCCACACCACATAGGTGCGCGCGTGGCCGAGATGGCAGAGGTCGTAAACCGTGACGCCGCAGACGTACATCCGCACCAGCGGCTTCTCCCCGCCCGCCGCCTCGTCGGCAGAAATGGACTCAGAGCCACCGAAGGGTTGAAACACTTCCTTACGGCGAGTCAAGGTGTTGTAGACAACCAAAGTCATGGAGAATCCTGGTTTGTAGTTTCAGCTACAGCAAAGCGGGCTTTATCTTCCAGATCGGCACGGTGGCACACTCTGTTCTACATCGGATAAGGCTCGACAAAATCTCAACAGGCCGAAGGCTGAAATCATTGTGGGACAAGCATTTTAGCTGAAGTTACCTGCAAAGACTTGTCTAGATTTATTAACTACGGTACTCTAACCTGAGTGCGAACCAACGTATTCATTATCGAACTGCGCTTGGGCTTCACCGGCCTCGGTGGAGCTTGCAGCAAGGGGCCGCTGGCCTCAATTTTGACATCTTCTCTTTCACTCTAGTGTCAGCCTGTTGGTGTGAGGATGCCCCAAAGATTGACGTTCTCAGATGCCCAGGGGAGGGAGCTGGACATCCATAGCGCTGCCGTGAGCACCCTTTCTCCGCCCAAGGATCCGGCAGGGATCCCGACCGCTCAGGAGCGGGCTGCCGAGGGGGGAGAGCCGGCACTTCTGTCTGCCCCGTCAAGACTCCGGTGGGCTGGCTTAGCCCTTTCTCTCAGCTTAACGGGCCTGGTGTGGCTCCTGAAGCTGGAGGCCGATCCCCACGCCGATGCCCTGGAAGAGTCGGGGCCGGCCACCTCCGATGAGCCAGCCGAGCTAGAAAATCCAGATCCCTCGACCTTGGCTCCGGCGCGACGGGGCTACCCGAGGTGGGCCACCGGCCTCTTGCTCATGCTGGGCTTGGCGGGGGTGGCCACGCTGCATCAACGCCAGCTTTCTCGTCACCCTTGGGGATCCCGGCTAGCGGAGCCGATTCCGCCCTCGGTGCACACGCTGTCCGGCGCCCTGCAGCAGAACTACGAGCAAAAAAAAGCCCAACTGCGGCAAGCCTTCGAGGCGGGCCAGATCCCGACTGGGGAAGGGCCCCGAGGCATTCTCGAGCATGAGGTGCAGCCGGGGGAAACCCTCTGGCATCTGACCCAGATGTACCAGCTCGATGCCGCCGCCATCACTGTCTCCAACGGCATTCAAGCCAGTACGCCGCTGCGGCCAGGGCAGAAGCTGCTGATCCCCAGCCAGCCGGGATTGATCTACAGCGTCAAGCCGGGAGATACACTGGAAGACATTGCCAACCGCTACCGGGTTCCGCAGCAGCGGATCATCGAGGCAACTCCCCTGGATCGGCCTGAGTATCTGCGCATTGGCCAACGACTGCTCATCCCCGGCGATGTGGGCGAGCTGATCCGGCGCGAGAACGAGATGCTCGCCCGCCGCGAGGCAGAAGAACGCCGCCGCCAGGAAGAGGAAGCCCAGGAACAAGCTCGATTACAGGCCGAGCAGCAACGCCAGGCCCAGCAGATGCAGCAAGAACGACAGGCCCTCTTGGCCGGTGGCTCGCTGGTCCACACGGTGGGAGCTGGCGACACCATCGAGCGGATTGCCGCTCGCTATGGGGTGACGCAGCGGTCGATCATCCAGGCTAACAACTTGCGCAATCCCCACTGGCTACGCATTGGCCAACGCCTGACAATTCCGGCGCCTGGCACGCAGCCCGCCCCGCCGGCCCCCGGGCGACGAGCCCGGAGCCAATCCCAAGCTCGGCCAGCGCCGGCAGCTCCTCCTCCAGCTCTTCCTCCGGCCCGCAGCAGTGGCTTCATCTGGCCGGTTGCGGGGCAAATCACCTCCGGCTTTGGCTACCGTCGCGGTCGCTTCCATGCGGGGGTCGATATTCCCGGCCCGGTGGGATCCCCCATTGTAGCCGTTCAGGAGGGGGAGGTCATTTTTGCCGGCAATGCCGGGGATGGCTACGGCAATCGCGTCGATATTCGCCATCCCAACGGGATCGTTACCCGCTACGCCCACGGTCACCGGATCTATGTGTCCAAGGGCCAGTATGTGCAGCAGGGCCAGGTAATCATGAGCCGGGGCAATACGGGCCGCAGCACAGGGCCACACTTGCACTTTGAAGTCCGCCCCGGCGGGGGCGCGCCTGTGGATCCGCGGCCCTATCTGCCCTAAACACGTTTCAAACAAGAGGCTGCGCAGAACAGCCAGTCCCGGGCATAAATTGCTAGCCTAAAAAAGCAAACTCCAGACCGTAGGAACACGCCGATGCAGTGGGTGAACGCGCTCTCCCAGCTCCCTTCTCTGGAAGCGGCTCTGCGGCAGGTGGTGGAGGAAGCTAAGGCTAAGCTCCAGGTAGCCCAACTGAAGAGCGCCCTGACGCGACAGGTGCAGGCGGTGGGATCCGGCAGCCTGCCGGGGCTGCTCACCGGGTACGTCCCCTCTCAGCCGCTGCGGCCCAACTTGGGGATCCTGTTTGTGTCGGCGGCCTTTGCCAGCGAGTACATTCGCGTGCTGCCCCTGTTGTCGGAGCTGTTGGAGGTGGACGTTTTGATCGGCTGCTCCGGCGGCGGGATCGTGGGTGGGGGGCATGAAATTGAGGAGGGGCCGGCCCTGTCGCTGTCTTTGGCGGTGCTGCCGGATGTGGCCTTGCACCCTTTTTATTTGCGGGGAAACCAATTGCCCGACTTGGATGCACCTCCTTCGGCCTGGATAGACTTGGTTGGAGTTTTGCCGCAGAGCAAGCCCCATTTTCTGCTCTTGGCGGATGGATTTTCCTCTCGAATCTCTGAGCTGTTGCAAGGGCTGGATTTTGCCTATCCGGGGGCGGTCAAGGTGGGGGGATTGGCCAGTGGCGGCCGCGGCCCTCGCGGCAATGCTCTGTTTTTGCTGGATGCGCGTACCCCCACACCCCGGCGGGAGCTGTATCGGGAAGGCACGGTGGGGCTGGCCCTCTCCGGCAACGTGGTGCTAGATGCGGTGGTGGCTCAGGGATGTCGCCCGATTGGGGATCCCTTGCGCGTCACCGAAGCGGAGGGGAATGTGATCCTGAGCTTGGAGGGGCGTCCTCCTTTGGCGGTCTTACAGGATTTGGCCGAACGGCTCAGCCCATCGGATCAACGCTTGGCCCGCCAAGCTCTCTTCATCGGCCTGCTGATGGACGAGTTCAAATCCGAGCCGACGTCGGGAGATTTTCTCATTCGCGTGATCCTGGGCATCGATCCACGGGTGGGGGCGATCGCCATCGGGGATCGGGTGCGCCCCGGCCAGACGGTGCAGTTTCATCTGCGCGATGCCCAGACTTCGGCGGAAGATCTGCGGTGGGCCCTCAGCCGCTATTGTGCCGAGCGCAACCTACAGCAAAGCTACCCCGCAGAACGCTCCTCTCAACCCAAGCCGGATCCCTGTGGGGCGCTGATGTTCTCCTGCCTGGGACGAGGCAAGGGGCTGTACGGTACCCCCAACTTTGACTCGCAACGGTTTCGGGAATTGCTGGGAGAGCTACCCCTGGGGGGCTTTTTTTGCAACGGCGAGATCGGCCCGGTGGGGGGATCCACCTTTTTGCACGGCTACACCTCCTGCTTTGGGATCTTCCGGCCCGCCCGCTAAGGTTTTGGCAATCCTGAGCTGAGTTTGTAGCTGAGACCCAGACTCCCTCAGCGACGCTGCCGAAGTCCTGGAGCTGCCCCAGCGGGGAAAGAAGGGAAGCTGGAGCGGTGGTCTATAATCCTGCCAATCCCTCGATCGCCGCCCTCAGCCATGGCCGATGTCGCTCCGGTTGTCACTTCTGCCCTTCTGACTGTTCAGGGGTTGCGGGTTTTCTTGCCCAGCCGCACTGCCGGCAGCCAGGCAGAATGCTTGGGATCCCCGGTGGTGGATGGGCTGTCCTTTCAACTGGGGGCCGGACAAGTCCTGGGCTTAGTGGGGGAGTCCGGATCCGGCAAGACCATAACCGCCCTGACGCTGATGGACTTGCTGCCCAGCTCCGCTCGGGTGGAAGGCACCATTCTCTTTCAGGGCCCCCAGGGAACAGTGGACTGGCTGCGGCTGGATCCCCGGCAACGGCGGCGCTACCGCGGCTCCCAGATCGCCATGATCTTCCAAGAGCCGAGCACCGCCCTCAACCCCCTCTACACCTGTGGCCAGCAGTTGCGGGAAACCCTGAGGGCCCACACCTCCCTCCCCCCAGCGGAGCTCCGCGCCCAAGCCATCCGCCTGTTTGAGGAAGTGCAGCTTTCTCCCCAGATGCTGGAGCGCTATCCCCATCAGCTCTCCGGCGGCCAGATCCAGCGGGCGGCCATCGCCTGTGCCATCGCCTCTAACCCCAAGCTGTTGATTGCTGATGAGCCGACTACCGCCTTGGATGTAACGGTGCAAGCCGAGATCTTGCGCCTGCTCCGGGA
>NZ_JANSHG010000164.1:0-5163 GCF_047461555.1 Synechococcus sp. WC101 | reverse complement strand
CCTCCAAACAGGCCACCGACTGTTCCTGGAAGGCCAGCCGCGCCGAGAGATACACATAGGGGTAAAGAGTGAGGACGAGCAGCAGGATCGCCCCCCACAAGGAGCGAATGTTAGGGAACCAGTAGTCGCCGATGCCCCAGCCGGTGACCCGCCGCAGCCAGATCTGGAAGCCGCCGGTTACTTGCAAAAAGTCCGTGTAGGCGTAGGCCAACACATAAGTAGGAGCTGCCAGGGGCAACACCAGCATCCACTCCAGCCAGGCCCGCCCCCAAAACTCGCACATCGTCACCAGCCAGGCGGTGCCGCTGCCCACCAGGATGACTCCCAGCGCCACCCCCGCCATTATCAGCAGGCTGTTGCGCACATATAGCCCCAAGACCGTGTCAACCAGGTGCCCCCAAACCTGCCGCTCGTCGGCAAGGAGGCTGAGCAGCACCGTAAGGACAGGAGCGAGAATGAGACCGCTGAGGGTCAGAGTCAGAAGCGCCCAGCCGTTCAGAGAAAAGAAGCCACTTCCCGGCAGAGATTTGCTCAACAACTTCAACCTCATCTCTTTGTCCATCTCAACAGGCTGGAGCTACCTCTTGAGCAACTCCGGGGAAGAAAAGGGGATCCTCCAGGGATCCCCAACCAAGTTTTCTCTCAAAACAAGCTCTTGGGCAGCTTAACGAAATAAACGATGTTCTCGTCTTGCTTGTTACCAAGGTAAGGCATAGTTTTTTCTTGAACCACGCCCTTTTCCGAGACGATGCCAAAGTCGTCGTCGTTAACTATCGCTAGGGTAGTTGAGTTGAGAATGGCCAACCCCTCGGGCTTGTCGTGGGGATAATTGGGGATCGACATAATGTCAAATACTTCTTCTTTGGAAACGGGCTTGATCCCCGCTGCAATGATTTCCTCTTGGGTTAACTGCTCCAGAGTCTTGCCGTTAACCAGCAGGCCATTTGGACCAGGATCAAAGACATCCGTGGCAGCGGCAGTATCGATTTTGTAGATCTTCTTCGTAACCTCTTTGTCCTCTCCCGGCGTTTTGCCATCCCGTTCGAGAACCAGGAAGGTTGTGTCGGTAATGGCGACAATTTCGCTAACAGCGGTGCCAGTTCCCTCTAAAGGATAGAGGTATTCTTTGAACTTGCCCGTGGCCAGTTCATAGAAGAGTATCCTGCAAACAGTTGCGGTCTTTTGAACATCTTTATTGGGGTTCAAAAGCGGAGACTGCATGATGCCGACCAAGTATTTCTGATCGGGCGTCAGAGTTAGCCCCTCCATGCCGCGATTGGGGCGCCGATTTTTGTAAACTTCTGGAAGCTTTTTGCCGCCAACTCCACTTCCAAAAGGATTTAGCCACTCGATGGCCTTGCCATTGGAATCAAAATGGATCAAGTGAGGTCCGTATTCGTCGGCAATCCAAAAGCTTCCATCTTTGGCCACCGCGATCCCCTCTGGATCGATACCTTTGGGATCCGGCGCAAGCTGCTTGCCGCTGAGATCGTAGGCATTCTCTCCCGTTCCCCCCGAGTCAGATGGATTGGGGATCCCGGTGAGATTTTTGCCTGTCTCGTCTTGCAGCAGGATGACCCTGTCCAACTTGAAGCCCTTGCCGTCCAAAGACAATCTGGCAACTTGAGGGGTAAAGTCTGGCTTAGGGAAAATCTTGTCGTTTGACTCAGCTCCATCAATATTGGGACCGCGATCGGTGAGCACATAAAAATATTGGCCATCAAAGGCAAGGCCAGAGCCAAACCCGCCATTATAGATTTTGACGCCGTTTTCCGTGGTTAAAAGCAGATCCCGCTTGGGAACGGGAGCCTTTTCGGGGAGGCTTTCAATGGCCTCTGCCGGGCTACTGCTGTAGGAAGAAGTTAAAAAAGGGAGGAGCAAAAACAAGACTGCAGTGCGCAGTTGCTTCATTGGCTGAGCCTCCAGAAACCTTGAAAAAGTATAGACAAAAGGCCCGAGCGGCCTCGAACGGAAGCAACGCCGTCCTATAGTATCGACGCTTGGCCAAGAACCGTCAAGCTGCTTAACGTTCACGGCGTCAAGCAATGAAAGGCTGCACTCAGGGCCTGTCCTGGAGGCCTGATCTACTTCCAACCGGCCCGATCCATTACCTTTAGGGCATCAGGGGTGACACGGCCAATGCTGGCGGCGTTGATCGTGTCTTCCTTGAAGGTGCCAAAGCTGGCCACCACCGAGTCGATCTCGGCCCCTGGCAGCACTGGATACTCGTTGTTGCCCTGGGCAAAAATGGCCTGCGCCTCTGGCCCGGAGAGAAACTCCAAAAATTGGATGGCCGCTTCTTTGTTGGGAGCTGTTTTCAGAATGCCGGCCCCGCTGATGTTGACGTGGGTGCCACGATCCTGCTGGTTGGGGAAGAAGACGCCGATTTTCTCGGCTACGGCGCGCTCTTCTGGATTGTCGGATTTGATCAAACGCGCCAGATAGTAGGTGTTGACCAGGGCCACGTCTCCTACGCCAGCGGCTACGGCTTTGATTTGATCAATATCTCCCCCCTCCGGCGGGCGCGCAAAGTTGGCCACCAAGCCCCGCGCCCACTTTTCCGTCTCCGGGATCCCGTGCGCCAAGATGATCGAAGCCGTCAAGGATTGGCTGTAAACGTTGCTGGAGGAGCGGGTGAGCACCTTGCCCCGCCATTTGGGGTTTGCCAAGTCCTCATAGGTGGACAACTCCTTGGGATCCACCTTGTCTTTGTTGTACATGATCACCCGCGCCCGCTTGGTGAGGCCAAACCAGTACCCCTCTGGATCCCGCAGAGACTCGGGAATATTTTTGGAGAGCGTCTCCGACTGGATGGGTTGAAACCAGCCCTCGTTCTGAGCGCGCCACAACCGGGCAGCATCCACCGTCATGAAGATGTCGGCGGGGCTGTTGGATCCCTCGCTGCGGATGCGCTCGATGATCTCATCGGCGTTGCCCTGCACCCAGTTCACCGTAATGCCCGTTTTCTGCTTGAAGAGGTCGTACAATTTCTCGTCTGTGCCGTAGTGCCGAGAGGTGTAGAGGTTCACCTCCCGGTTGGCGCCGCGGGCCGGACGCCCCAACGAGCCTGCCGCCAAGGCTACAGAGCCCAGAGCGGCCCAGCTGACAAATTGCCGTCGCGATAAGCGCATACCCAACTCCTAAACTCAAAAACATTTCAAGAAAGGCTGCTGCATTGACCCAGTCAGCAATGCCTTTACCCGAGAAAGCACTTGAAAGTCCCTCCCCTGAAAGCAGGGGAGTTTTCCCAAATGCCGACCTTTTGATCTTTGTCTAGGCCAAGCTTATTGAGATTTTTATTCAAGAACTTTGCTCTGGGGCAATGATAGAGGATCCTAAGTACCGAGTCAAGCTGTTGGGAGTTGTTCTCATCTTTGAACCGTTTGGCCTCAGATCCGCCAACTCTCGCTGGAAACAAGAGCCAAGGTCGCTCCTCATGCGGCTGGCCGGGCAAGGGGATCCCTTACTGGAATATTTTGGGTAGGTCGGGGTTTTAGAGCTGCCTTGGGTATAAAGGGAGCAGGGTGGATGGTGGAGTATGGTGGGCTCCCCTTCTCAAGGGCCGGATGAGCAACTGCAAGACAATGGCCGGGATCCAGGTGCTTTCCTCCTAGTCTGTGGCTACAACGACTTGGCAGCGTTGACGCTGCAGATTCTGGAAGACTTTGGACAGCGCGCGGTGGTGGTGGCTCCTGGCCCGCGGCCTTCTTTGTTAAAGGAACCGTGGCAATACGTAGAGGGGGATCCCCATCAGCCGGAGGTGCTGCGCCGGGCTGGGATCGAGCGGATCAAGGTGGCGCTGCTGCTGGAGGACAACGACCAGGCCAACTTTGAGCTGGCCCTCTTGATTCGAGATCTCAACCCGCAGGCGCGCATTGTCTCTCGTCTGTTTAACACCGGCCTTGCCCGCTACCTGGACTCGATTTTGCCGCAGCATTTTTCCCTATCGGTTGCCGGCTTAGCGGCTCCGGCCTTTGCCCTCAAGGCTGTCTCGGACGAATTTGTCGGCTACTTCGAGCTGCCCCAGTTGGAGGCTCAGCCGGCCACGCTGCCGCCGGAGCTGGCCGATCCGCTTTATTTGGGCGCCCCCCAAGAGACCACCCTCTGGAACGTGGTGGAGCTGACCATCGGCTACAACTCCCGTCTGCTGCACATGCCCCTCGCGGAACTGGAGGAAACCTTTGGGGCGCGGGTGCTGTTCCACTACCCGGTGGACGGGCTGTCCGACTTTTCCGAGTCTCGGGTTTTCGACGATTTCGACCACGAGGCAGATCTGCTGGAGGGGGATCGCATTTTGGTGATCTGCGACCCCAGATCCTATCTGCAACTGTTGGAGCGCAACGGGCGGCGCGGCTCTTCGCGGGCCCAACGCTGGGCCAGCGGACAGGCGCAAGACAGGCGACAACAACGGCGAGGCAAGTCGTTCGGGCGGGGCCTCCTATCTTGGCTGCGCAGAAGCCTGCAGGGACTGCTGCAGGTCAAGCCCATCGTGCATACCCTCACCTTCACCTTGGGGGCGATGTTGGTGCTGGGGGTCATTAATTTCAGAATTATCGGCAAATCTGTGGTTGACGGGCTGCTGCTGACCATCGTGGTGTTGACAGGGGGGTATGGCGACATCGAGGCTTTTCAGCAGGCGGAGACGCCGCTGGGGGTGAAGGTGGTGGCGGTGGTCATGACCTTGGTGGGAGCTGCCCTGGTGGGGTTGATCTACGGGTTGGTGACCGACAAGTTGGTGAGCAGCCGCTTTGGCTTGGGCCGAGCCGCCCGTATGCCCAAAGCGGATCATGTGGTGATTGCCGGTTTGGGGCGGCTAAGCTACTTGGTGCTGCAGTTGTTGCGGCAGATGGGCTATGAGGTGGTGGTGGTGGAGCCCGACAGCGACAACCCTCTGGTGGAAGCGGCGGAACGGGAGGGGGCGGTGGTGATTCGGGGCAACTACGCTCTGGCCAGCACGCTGCAACAGGCTCGCATCCAAAGCAGCCGCTGCCTGATCTGCACGACGCCTGACGATCTCACCAACCTCGAGACCGCCCTGACCGCCCACAGCCTGCAACCGGGGATCCGCACCATCTTGCGGGTTACCGATCCCCAGGTGGCGGCGCGGATGCAGCGGCATCTGCAGACGCTGGGAACCAGCTACAGCACCACCGCCCTGGGGGC
>NZ_JANSHG010000163.1:0-5225 GCF_047461555.1 Synechococcus sp. WC101 | reverse complement strand
GGGGCTGCTTTTCCCCACATCGAAGCGCCGCAAGCTTTTTTATCGGTGGCTTTGCGCTTTTTGGCCGAGGCCGATCCTGCCCTGCCAACCTAGGGGATCCCCGAGCAGGGAAAACTCACGCCTTTGCCGACTTTTTGCGGCGACTGTCCGGTCAGTCTGGTTTTTTCCAATCCAGGAAGAGTTCTCAGGCTCAGGCGCTCCGGCTGACATGGGGTCACCCCTAGGCCGTCACTTTGGGAGAGAGGAGCGAAGCCGGGCTCAGAGCTCAGGTTGGCTCCCCGGTATTCTCCTCCCAGGGGTCCCTATCCAAAGGGGAGCTGGGAGCGGCCGGGGCAGAGTCAGGAGCTGGCTCGGAAGGGGGGGCTTCTGCTTTGACGTACTCTTGCTCCCATTCTGGCTGCTCGGCAGCAGGAGCAGGCTCGGGCCGACGAGGAGGCGCCGCCTCGGCCTGGGGTTCAGGCTCTGCTTCGGGATATTCCTCTTCTTCGCCCTCGTATTCTTCGTCGTATACTTCCTCGTAGTTTTCCTCGACGGCAGGTTCATCAACGGCCCTGGGCAGGGCGGGGGCGGAGCCAGTGTCGACCAGCCAGGAGGGCTTGCCCAGGCCGAGGGTTTCCAAGATCCCTTTGGTCAGTTGGGCTAGGCGGGTTTCGGCGCCATCGGCCACGATGAGGCGATCGCCGCCGATGGAGACGATTTCATCAGCAGAGAGCAGGTAGGTGCTGAGGATAAAGCCGGGCAAAAAGGTCAGGCCGAGGTTGGAGAGGATCAAACCGGTGATTAGGCCGGAGACGGAGTTGAATTCGAAATCTTTGACTTTTCCAAGGCGGATCCCTTCTTCGGTAATCACCTCGCTGCCGACTACCCGGCTGAGACCCTCCAACTCCAAGTCCTCGAAGACTTCATCGCTGGGGACGAGGATGGCGTCTTGTCCTAGGGCCGTGACCTGCCGCAGCTCCAGAAAACGCGGCGATCCGGCAAAGGCCTTTTCCAGCACTCCTAGCACCAGGACTTGCCTAGCTTCCAGATCTGCCCAAACTTCGCTAACTACTCCAAGCCGGGCGGCATTGGCTTGGCTGATCACCTGCGTTCCCAGAACCTGTGACCGCCGACGAACCTCTGATCGCACCAGCGCAACAGATTCTTTCCCAGTCGTCATGGTGGTTTCCCCGTCGTGAGTCGAAGTGTCCGCGTCAGTGGGCTGGTCATCCGGCCCCAGGCATCAAAATCAAATAGTACCATTGCCTGTCTTCTCCCTAGCGGGCTGCCGGGATCGGATCCTGGACAATTTGCTCCCTCCAGGCCAGAAACCGCTCTGTCATGGCCTGCAGGGAATAGTGCTCTTCTGCGTGCTGTCGGCAGCGGCTTCTAGCGATCTGATCCAGGCGTTCCACCGCTGTTGCCAGAGCTGCCACGTCGTCTGGCTCCACCACCCAGCCGGTCTCGCCATCGCGGACAATTTCCGCCGGCCCGCCGCGGCGGTAGGTGATCACCGGCACACCGCAGGCCAAGGCTTCCACCGCCACCAGGCCGAAGGCTTCCACCCACTTAGGGGTCATGATCAAGGCCGAGCAGTGGCCCAAGAGCCGCTGCATCTGAGAGGTGGGCAAAAACCCCCGGTAATCCAATTGAGCCCGCGGGTACTGTTCTCGAATCTGCTGCCAGTAGGCCGGGTCTTGCAGGTGGCCCAGGATCAGCACCGGCCTCCCCGTCTTCTCGGCCAGGGCGGCGCAGTCTTCCAGGCCCTTTTCCGGGGCAATGCGGCCAACCCAGCACAGGGATCCGTTCCCCTTGGGCACAAACTCGTAGCGGCTGAGGTCGACGCCACAGGGCAAATAGACAAAGGGATCCCGACCTGCCAACATCTGGGCCCGGGCAAAGGCAAAAGTCTGGGCTTGGGCTCGCGAGTGCACCGCCAGCCGACCTGGGTAGCGGTGGGCAATGTGCTCCAGGACCTGATCCACAGCATCGCTAAGGGATCCCATGCTGAGGATATGGGCCACCGGCGTGCGGAAAAAATCGGTCAGGTAGAACGAGAGCCAGTCGTAGCTCCAGTTCACGATAAGCTCAAACTGCTCCTGCAGTTGGGCAGCTCGCTGCCACAGGTTGGCCACCAGAGAAGGGGTGGAAAAACAGACCGGCTGGTCGCGGCGCTGGCTCTGGGCATAGGGCGGGGGGAGGCCTGGGACGGTCTCGATAACTCCCTCCGGCAAGTCAGCACTGTGGGATCCCTCAGGCGCTAGCACGCGCACTTGGGCTCCCCTCTCAAGCAGGCTCCGCGCCAAGTTGACAAGGTTGAGCTCCACCCCGCCGCCAGCTCCCGATCCCAGGGGCCCAACGGGGGTGGAGACAAACAAGAAGCGGTAGGTACGAGGCATGGGCGCCCTAGCAGGCTCGACCCCTTGCTGGCTAGTCTGGTTGACCCTGGGGGGACAAGGTCAGGTTCTGGCCACGAAGATTTCCCCTTTCTCCACCTTAACTTTGTAGGCGGTCAGGTCGGCATTGGCCGGGCCACGGGTACGGCTGCCATCGGCGGCAAAAACTGAGCCATGGCAGGGGCAGACGAAGTTCTCCCCCCGCCAGTCCACGTCGCAGCCGGCATGGGGACAGGCTGCATCCAGAGCCAGCAGCGAGTCTTCCTTTTGGGGATCCCCGACTAGCCAAAGGGTGGCGGTGTTTTTCCCAAAGGCGTCTTCTACCTTGAAGGGGCCTTCTTTAAGATCTTCTAGCGTTGCCACTTTAACGAACTCCGGCTCAGCCGCTTTGGGGCCCGAAGCAGCACCCTGGGCAATGGCACGGTTAAAACGGCGCTGAGCCAAGGCAGGCAACAGGCCCACCAGCGAGCCAAAACCAAGCGCCAGCCAACGAAGAAAACCGCGACGATTGTTGTACATGGCCATGTGTCCTGAGATGGATGCAAGGTGTCGGTTAGGAACCAATCCAAGCGTGGCCTCCCAAACGGGACGCTAGCCCGGCGGCTCCTCTTAATATTTTGTTACACTAGGACAGCTTCAGCCAGCGCGAAACCGCACTTTTATGGGATTCTGGCGAAGGTCGGTCGGGCCTGTCCCTAGATTATGGGGAAGAACCGCCCACCCCTTCTAAGCATCGCCAGTCGGTTTCTTGGTCTGAGAGTGGGGAGGGTGTCAACGGGCTTGCTGTGGAGGGGGGATAGGTCGGAAATATCTTGGAGCAATCGCAGTCCCACTCACGAGATCTCGCGAAGGTAGCGGCGGCGCTCCTCGTATTCGGCGCGGGTAATCAAGCCCTGCTTCAACTGGATCTCCAACTGCTGCTCGGGATCCCGGACTTCCCGACTTTTCGCACTGGTCCAGTCCAGCTCGATGAGATCTCGATTGAAGCGAAAATCGAAGTCCTCATTGGTCATGGTGAGAAACCACAGCCCTTCCAGCAAACAAAGGGCGCGTACCCCGTAGCCGAGGAGCTGCAACGGGATGGAAGGAACGAACACCATCAGCCCCAGCACCAAGTAGCCCCAGCCCCAGCGCCTGTGGCCCATGTAAAAACGCTGCAGCCCTGGGATCAGCACCCCCAGCACCGCCAGCCAACCGGCCACCTCGCGCACCAGGCGCTGACGTTTCTGAAGGGGGGTATCAGAGCTTTTGCTCTCCGCCATCGTCTGCCCCACCTACACGTGCCACTAGGCTAGCTCAAGTGGCACGCGGCTCTGTCAAGCTACAGTTTGAGCAGGATCCTGCCGCATATACTTTATGGGGGCAGAGTCTGGGGGGAACATGGCAGAACGAGATCTGGCGGTGGCGATCCTGGCGGCGGGCAAGGGCACCCGCATGCGGTCGCAGTTGCCCAAGGTGCTGCACAAGCTGGGATCCCTGTCTTTGATCGAGCGGCTGCTGCGCACGGTGCTGACGTTGAAACCCCAGCGCTGTCTGGTGATTGTGGGGTACGGGCAGGAGCAAGTGCGCCGAGCCCTGCAGGAGTACCCGGTCGAATTTGTGGAGCAGGCGCAGCAATTGGGCACTGGACATGCGGTGCAGCAGCTTCTGCCCGTTCTGGAGGATTTTCAGGGGGATCTGCTGGTGGTCAACGGGGATGTGCCTCTGTTGCGGGCGGAAACCCTGCAGGCGCTGCTGGAGCGCCACCGCCAAGTTCAACCGGATGTGACCTTGCTCTCGGCCCAGGTGGCGGATCCCTACGGCTATGGGCGGGTGTTTTGCGATGCCCAGCAGCGGATCCTGGAGTTGGTGGAAGAGCGAGACTGCACCCCGGCCCAACGGCAAAATCGCCGCATCAACAGCGGGGTGTACTGTTTCCACTGGCCGGCCCTAGCAAGGGTGCTGCCCCGTCTGGGCCGGAACAACGCCCAGCAGGAGTACTACCTCACCGAGGCCGTTAAACTTCTGGACACCGCCATCGCCCTGGACGCCGAGGATGCGCGGGAAATCGTCGGCATTAACGACCGCCGCCAACTGGCCCAAGCCTACCAGATTCTGCAGGATCGCCTCAAGGAAGCCTGGATGGAAGCCGGGGTCACCTTTGTGGATCCCGACAGCGTCAGCCTGGAAGAGACGGTGGAATTGGCCCCCGATGTGGTGATCGAACCCCAAACCCACCTGCGGGGCGTCTGTCGCATTGGGCCGCGCACTCGTCTAGGGCCGGGCAGTTGGATCGAGTCCAGCACCATCGGCTCCGATTGCCACATCCTCTACTCGGTGGTCAGCCACAGCCAGATCGGGGATCGCGTCTGGGTAGGCCCCTACGCCCACGTGCGCCCTCACAGCCAGATCGGCGACGGCTGCCGCATCGGCAACTTTGTGGAAATCAAAAACGCCCAGATCGGATCCCATACCAACGCCGCCCACCTGGCCTACCTGGGCGACGCCAAGCTGGGATCCCAGGTCAACATTGGCGCCGGCACGATCATCGCCAACTACGACGGCCAGCAGAAGCACTTGACCGAAATTGGGGATCGCAGCAAGACAGGCGCCAACTCGGTGCTGGTGGCCCCCCTCAAGGTGGGATCCGATGTCACCATTGCCGCCGGCTCCACCATTCCCGCCCGCTATCCCGTGCCGGACGACTGCCTGGTGATCGCCCGCGCCTACCCGGTGGTCAAGCCGGGCTGGCGACCGGGGAGCGCTGCTGCTGGCCGCCCCCAGCCTCTACCCACGGGATCCCTGCGCGTCTACCCCTTGCGCCTGCTGCCCGGCCAAGACCTAAAGCAGGAATTGGAGCGCTTTGCCCGC
>NZ_JANSHG010000162.1:0-5257 GCF_047461555.1 Synechococcus sp. WC101 | reverse complement strand
GGGTTTGGGCATCCTGGCAGTAGCTCGCTGGGCTTCTCCTTGGCTGCGGGGCTTTGCCTTGCAGTTTTTGGGGGTGCAAGCCTGTGTGAGCACCTACCACCAACTCGACTACCTGTTTGTGGAGTCTGCGGTGATTAACGGGCGGCTGGTCCTCTCGGATTCCAGCCAGATTGCCCAAAACCTGTTTTTGCCCTACTGGTTTTGGGGAGGGGTGATGGCGGTGTTCTCTTTGGTCTTGCTGATCACCAGCTTGCAACTGGCCTTTCGCGACTAGGGGGCAAAACCGCAATTTTGGAAGTGATTCCTGTCACCTAAAAATCCGTCGCCCATCACTGCCCAGCCGCAAAAACCGCCGCTACAGTAGGGGGCATGAGGAGTGAGGAGTGTGGGAGCGGATTATGTGGCGAGATGTTATCGGACTGGCCCTGGCGGCCACGCTGTTGTTGATTAGCAAAACGGCGGCTGATACCCTCGGCCAGAACCAAGAGCCAACTCATTCTGTTCCGCTGCAAGACAAGCTGCTGGAATAAAGTTGTGCCGCTGCTGTCCCAAGCCGTTATCTCGTTGCCGTTTTGTGCAACACTCATCCTCAGAGAATCTTTAGAGTCTTTTCATTAGGCTTGGGATCCCAATGCGCATAGCCCTGTTTACGGAGACGTTTCTGCCCAAGGTGGATGGCATCGTCACGCGGCTTTGCCACACAGTGCGCCATCTAACGGCTCGCGGCAACTCGGTGCTTATCGTCGCGCCTCAGGGAGCCCCCAGGCGGTTTGCGCGGGCACGGGTCTACGGGATCCCGGGCTTCCCCTTGCCTTTGTACCCGGAGTTGAAGCTGGCTGCCCCTGGCCCGGCCATCGGCAAGCTGCTCAACCGTTTTCGACCGGATGTGATCCACGTGGTCAACCCGGCAGTTTTGGGGTTGGGGGGCCTCTACTACAGCCAGACGATGGGGATCCCGCTGGTGGCCTCCTACCACACCCATTTGCCAAAGTACCTCAAGCACTACGGGCTGGGTTTCCTAGAGGGGGTGTTGTGGAGCCTCCTCAAGCTGGGACACAATTTGGCGCGGCTCAACCTCTGCACCTCGACGGCCATGATGCAGGAGTTGAGCGCCCACGGCATCGAGCGGGTACACCTGTGGCAGCGGGGGGTGGATACGGAGCTGTTTCACCCGCAGGCTGCTAGCCCAGAGATGCGGGCCCGCCTCACGGCAGGGCAGCCGGAGCGACCCCTGTTGCTCTACGTGGGGCGGCTCTCAGCAGAAAAAGAGGTGGGGCGGATCCGGGTGTTGCTGGAGCAGATCCCGCAAGCGCGGCTGGCCATTGTGGGCGACGGGCCGGAGCGGGGATCCCTGGAGCAACATTTTGCCGGCTACGATGTGGTGTTTACGGGCTACTTGCAGGGGCAAGACCTGGCAGCGGCCTTTGCTTCCGCGGATCTGTTCGTGTTCCCCTCCCGTACCGAGACGCTGGGGCTGGTCTTGTTGGAGGCCATGGCTGCCGGCTGTCCGGTGATCGCCCCCCGCTGCGGCGGCATTACCGATGTGGTGGACAGCGGCCGCAACGGCTTTCTCTTCGAGCCGGACTCCGACAGCGACTTTGTTCGGGCCACGCGGCAGCTGTTGGACAGCGCCGGGCAGCGGCAGCTCTTCCGGCAGCAGGCCCGCCAAGAGGCTGAGCGCTGGAGTTGGTCGGCAGCCACGCAGCAGTTGGAGGAGTACTACCGCGCCGTCATCGCCGAGTCGGGATCCAGGCTGCGGAAATGACGTTCCAGGACACCTAGGGTGGAGTCCACTTAGGCAGAGACGGGCCGATCCCCTTCACTAGCCCGCACCTGGTCGACGAAGAATTCTTCCAAAGATTGCCGCTGCAGATGCAAATCGGTCACCACCGCCCCCGCCTGGCTTAGAAGCGTTAGCAGCTCCGGCAGGGATCCGCCCCATTCCCCCGACCAGTGGGATCCCTGGATGGAGAAGTGCTCGAGGCGGTCGCGGAACTGGTCGATGGCGCCGCCGTGCCCTTGCACGTGGTAGCTTTTGCTTTGGCCCAGCAGCTCGTCCAACGTCCCCTGCTGCACCAATTTGCCGCCGACCATGAGGCCGACGCGGTTGCAGATCACCTCCACATCTCCCAAGATGTGGCTGTTGAAGAACACCGTTTTGCCCTGTTGCTTGAGGGACAAGATGATCTCGCGCATCTGGTAGCGGCCCATGGGATCCAGCCCCGACATCGGCTCGTCTAGGAACACCAGCTCCGGGTCGTTGATCAGGGCTTGGGCCATGCCGGTGCGCTGCAGCATGCCCTTGGAGTAGGTGCGCAGTTGCTTTTTGCGGGCCGTATCGATAGAAAGCCCCACCAGCTCCAGCAGTTGCGGGATCCGCTCCTTGAGGAGGCTATCGGACAGGCGAAAGACCTTGCCGGCAAAATAGAGAAACTCCCATGCCGTCAGGTAATCGTAAAAATAGGGGTTCTCCGGCAGATATCCCACCCGCTGCTTAATGGAGCGATCCCCCAGAGGCTTGCCCAGGAGCGTGCCCCTGCCGCTGGTGGGCTCCACAATCCCTAGCAGGCATTTGATCGTGGTGGTTTTGCCGGCCCCATTCGGCCCCAACAGCCCAAAAGTTTCGCCGCGGGCTACCGTTAGAGAAAAATCCTTCAGGGGGCTGACCACCTTGTTTAGCCAAAAGCCGGTGCGATAGGTTTTGGTCAGGCCGGAGATGGCAATGGCCGGTTCGGGATGGAGGTCAGTCGCTTCAGGGGAGGGGGCAACCGTCTCGCTCATAGAGAGAAAGCCGGGGCTGAGAAAAGAACCAGGGCGAACCCTGGGGGATGCTGGGCCGCTATCCAGTTTACCCTGTCCCAGCTACTGGTTTGGTTGCAGTTTCCTAGAAGGGCCTCTTGACCTTGGGTTGTTTAACCTTCAGCTCGCGAATCCGTTTCAACATCTTTTGGAAATACTCAGCCAGGTAGTCTTCAAGGGAGGTCAGGGAAGCCAGTTCAATGCCCAAGGCTTCGCACACAGGCGTCATGTCGGCATACATCGGCTCTTTGGCGGCAATTACCTCCACAAACGCCAGCCGGTCGGCAATGTTCCAGCTCCACTGAAAAAACTGGGCCACCCTGCGCGCTCCCCGCAAGACCCCCAGTGGTATGGTTCGAACCTTGGCCTTTTTGCCGGAAAGCTGCTCACAGAGAGCGATGACCTCTTGGGAAGTCCAGGCCTTGGGTCCCACCAAGGGAAAGACCTGCTGCTTGGCGGCTTCGACGCTGAGGGCTCGCACGGCAAATCGAGCTGCATCTAGGGTGTCGAGGTAGGCCGTGGGGATGCTCTCGCTGGCTACCCAAACAATTTGCTCTTCCAAAATCGGGATGGCGTACTGGCCGATCAATCCCTGCATAAAGCCCGCCGGACGAAAGATGGTGTAGGGCATCTGGGATCCGATCAAGTATTTCTCGATGTGGTGCTTGAAATTCATCAGGGGCACATTAGGGTACTCGTGCTGAGCACCCATGATGGAGAAAAAGATAAAATGCCCCACTTGGGCAGCCCGTGCCGCATTGATCAGAGCAACTTTGCCATCCCAATCCACCTGGCGGGCGCTGAGGGTGTCGGTTACTCGCACCGTGGCACAGTCGATCACCGCCTCGACGCCTTCCATCGCCGCTCGGAGCGTGCTGGGCTGCAGTAGGTTCCCCACCTTGAGGTGAGCCCCCCACTCGCTCAAGAAAGCAGCCTTGGCTGGGTTCCGCACCAGACAGGTAACCTGATGCCCCTCTTCGATGGCCCGCCGCACCACCTGACGGCCCAGCGTTCCCGTTGCCCCCACAACCAGCACGTTCATAAAATTATCATTTCTTAACCTTAGGCTTAGTCTATCAGACGGATGCAGCTCCTAACACAAGAGGATAGCTTGGTAGCCCCGTACTTTAGTGCGGAGCGGAAAAGCCCTTGAGCCACTTTAGTTGCTTCTTGACAGCGCCTTCGCGAGTCCATTTTGGGCTGCGTAAGAATCCCCTGGGTGGGAGTGTCAAAACTTGACCTGAGCAGTGGCAAACAAATAGGGATCCCCGCGGCGCCGCAGGGATCCCTGGTTATGGCTCAGTCTGCCGCCGAGAGAGTGTCTAGCCAGCCAGCTCGTTCATGTGTTGCGCCAAAGTGAAGTCCAGTTCCGTAATGCCCCCGGCATCGTGGGTGGTGAGATCCACCCGCACGCGGTTGTACACATTGGTCCACTCGGGGTGGTGCCCCATGCTCTCGGCTACCAAAGCCACACTGCTCATCCAGCCAAAAGCTTCCACAAAAGAGCGAAATTGAAATTGGCGATGCAGCTTCCCATCCTGCAAGGACCAACCCGGCAGGCTTTCCAGCTTGGTCTGGATCTCAGCCTCGCTGAGTTTGACAGGTCTGGACATGGGCGTTCCCTCCAGTCGTTGCCACCGCTTTCATCAAAAAATCACCTGAGGGCGGATCCCGGCTTCTTTACAAAACTTCGTAGTCTTCCGGTTCCTGCGAGGCAGCAGCAGGGCCAAGGGGTTTGTACAGCCAGTAGCCTTGCACAGTAAAGTGGGCCTGCCTGTAAAAGTTGAGGGCAGCTTGGTTGTGGCGGTAAACCTGCAAGGTAATGGCCGCTAACTGCTGCTGGGATCCCCAGCGTTCCACCTGTTGCATCAAAGCTTTGCCCAGTCCGCGCCGCCGGTGGGCAGGATCCACCCAGAGCAAAAAGATATAGGCCACTCGCCGATGGGTGGCTTGATCGGTGGAAACGCCGGCCCAGACACCGCCCACCGGCTCCCCTGTTGCTTCCTTGAGGATCCACCAGCAGGGGGTACGGGGAGGGTCGAAGAGGCGATCCAACGTCGCTTCCAGATGATCCCAGTGCCTTTGCTCGGGGAAAGATTCCTGCAAGGTGGCCTGCAATCCCCGCCGCACCCAGGGCCGATCCCAGGCGGAGCCAAGGCGCCAGCGGTAGCCAGCAGGCAAAGGGATCTCCGGTTCAGCCATCCTCAGCCATTCGCGGAAAAAAGAGCGGCAAGGCCCACCGCTGCTGCCTCCTCGATCGGGGCCGGCTGAGCCATATCTTCTGGCAGAAACGAGCGAATGCTCACCACCACCAGAGTGAATAGAAACACCAGCAGGATGAAGGCGGGAAAGATATACTGCCGTAGGATGTTCATATTTCTACACCTTAGCTCCTACAGTATAGTGCAAGTCGGGATGCGAGCGCGAAGAGGCTTCTCCAGGCCAGCCGCTGTTAGAC
>NZ_JANSHG010000161.1:0-5334 GCF_047461555.1 Synechococcus sp. WC101 | reverse complement strand
GGGGATTTCGTCGCCGGGGAAGTCGTACTTGGAGAGGAGCTCCCGTATCTCCAGCTCCACCAGCTCCAGCAGCTCCTCGTCGTCCACCATGTCCACCTTGTTGAGGAAGACCACCAAGCTGGGTACCCCCACCTGACGGGCCAACAGGATGTGCTCCCGCGTCTGCGGCATCGGCCCATCGGCCGCCGAGACCACCAGGATGGCCCCATCCATCTGGGCCGCGCCCGTGATCATGTTTTTCACGTAGTCGGCGTGGCCGGGGCAGTCCACGTGGGCGTAGTGACGCTTCTCCGTCTGGTACTCCACGTGGGCAGTGTTGATAGTGATACCGCGGGCTCTCTCCTCTGGCGCCGCGTCGATCTCGTCATAGCGCTTGGCTGTGGCCTGACCCAGAGCAGCCAGGGTCATAGTAATGGCGGCGGTCAACGTCGTCTTGCCGTGGTCGACGTGGCCAATGGTGCCAACGTTGACGTGCGGTTTGGTACGTTCAAACTTAGCGCGTGCCATGAATCATCACTTCCTTTTGATTTCAGTTGGTTACTCCACTTCCTTTGCTTTTGGCAATGATGGCTTCGGCAATACTGCGAGGAACTTCCTCGTAGTGGCTGAACTCCATCGTAAAGATGCCCCGCCCTTGGGTTTTGGAGCGGATGTCGGTGGCATATCCAAACATCTCCGCCAAGGGAACCTTGGCATTGACCTTGGAGATGCCGCCCTCTGTACTCATCCCCTCCATCTGGCCGCGACGGGCGTTGATGTCTCCGATAACATCCCCGACGAAGGCTTCGGGAACTTCCACCTCCACCTTCATCATCGGCTCCAGCAGGACGGGGTTGGCTCTGCGAGCAGCCTCCTTCAACGCCATCGAGCCGGCGATCTTGAAGGCCATTTCGCTGGAGTCCACCTCGTGGTAGGAGCCGTCCACCAGCGTGACGCGAATATCGATCAAAGGATAGCCAGCCAAGACGCCGGACTCGCAGGCTTCGCGGATCCCTTGCTCGGCAGGCGGAATGTACTCTTTGGGGATGACACCACCCACAATTTTGGAGACAAACTCGAACCCCGTGCCCGGCTCTGCCGGCTCCAGGTCGATGACCACATGGCCGTACTGGCCGCGGCCGCCAGTCTGGCGGATGAACTTCCCTTCCACGCGGCTAACTGGCTTGCGGATGGTTTCGCGGTAGGCCACTTGGGGGTTGCCCACGTTGGCTTCTACGTTGAACTCCCGCAGCATGCGATCCACCAGAATCTCCAGGTGGAGCTCGCCCATGCCGGAGATGATGGTTTGGTTGGTCTCCGGATCCACCGAGACGCGGAAGGTGGGATCCTCCTTGGCCAGGGCCTGCAGCGCTTTGGAGAGTTTGTCGATATCGGCTTTGGTCTTGGGCTCGACAGCCACCGAGATTACCGGCTCGGGGATATATAGGGACTCCAGGATCACCGGCGCGTTTTCGTCGCAGAGGGTGTCCCCAGTGGTGGTATCTTTCAGGCCCAACACAGCCCCCAGATCACCTGCCCGCAGCTCATCTACATCCAGACGCTCGTCCGCCTTGAGCACCACTAGGCGGGAGATGCGCTCCTTTTTGTTCTTGGTGGAGTTGAGCACATAGGTGCCCTTGGTTAGCACCCCAGAGTAAACGCGGATAAAGGTGAGGTCTCCGTACTTGTCGCTCATCAGCTTGAAGGCCAGGGCGGAGAAGGGCTCATCGTCGCTGGCTTTGCGCGACACCTCCGACCCATCCGGCAATACCCCCTTGATGGCGGGAATATCGATGGGAGAGGGAAGGTAGTCCACCACCGCGTCCAGCAGCATCTGCACACCCTTGTTCTTGAAGGCAGAGCCGCACAGCATGGGCACAATTTGGCCGCTAATGGTGCCTTTGCGCAGACCAGCCATTAGGTCGGCTTCGCTCAGATCCTCCTCGGCAAAGTACTTCTCCATCAGGGCCTCGTCGGTCTCGGCCACTGCTTCTACCAGCTTGGCCCGGTATTCCGCCACCAGATCCTTCATCTCCTCCGGGATGGGGGCAGGGCGAATGTCCTTGCCGATCTCATCCATGTAGATATTGGCCTGCAAGCGCACCAGATCGACGATGCCGCGGAACTCGTCTTCCGCCCCGATGGGCAGTTGGATCGGCACGGCGTTGGCTTTGAGGCGCTCCCGGATCTGGTTATAAACCTTGAGGAAATTGGCCCCCATGCGATCCATTTTGTTGACAAAGGCAATGCGGGGCACATTGTAACGATTGGCCTGCCGCCAGACGGTTTCCGACTGCGGCTGCACGCCCCCTACCGAGTCGAAGACGGCGATCACCCCGTCCAGCACCCGCATCGAGCGCTCCACCTCGATGGTGAAGTCCACGTGCCCTGGCGTGTCGATGATGTTGATGGTGTATTCCGGCGCGCCGGCGAGAGGTTGGGAGGGGTTTTTCGGATCCCGCTTGGTCCAACGGGTAGTGATGGCCGCGGCCGTGATGGTGATGCCCCGCTCCCGTTCCTGAGCCATCCAGTCGGTTACCGTGGTTCCCTCGTGAACCTCGCCAAGCTTATGCACCAGACCGGAATAGAAGAGGATCCGTTCTGTGGTCGTGGTCTTGCCAGCATCGATGTGGGCCGCGATACCAATATTTCGAACTCGTTCCAGGGGAACTGTGCGTGCCACGTTAACCTCCCAATCCTCGTCGCCCTGCGACTCGGGCAAACTAAAAAAACCTTTACAATTCTAGTCTTTTTTGCCCCTTCTCCTCCAGATCCAGCCCAGCTCTCGGCAAATGGGAAGGGATCCCAACAACATCCTCCTTTGCTCGGCCAGCGGGGTTCAGTAGCGGTAGTGGGCAAAGGCTTTGTTGGCTTCGGCCATGCGATGGACTTCCTCTCGCCGGCGGATGGCGTTGCCGGTTTCGTTGGCCGCATCTATAATCTCATTGGCTAACTTGGCAGACATAGTGCGGCCTGGACGGGTGCGGGAAAAGGTGACTAGCCAGCGCAGCGCCAATGAGGTTCCTCGCTCCGCTCTGACCTCCACAGGCACCTGATAGGTGGCGCCGCCCACCCGCCGCGCTTTCACCTCCACCAAGGGGGTGGCGTTGCGAACGGCATTTTCCAGTACGGGCAGCGGATCCTGGCCGGTGCGCTCTCGCACAATCTCTAGAGCGTCGTAGAGGATCCTGGCGGCAAGAGAAGCCTTGCCCCTCATCATCAACTTGTGGATCAGCATGGTAACCAAACGGCTCCCGTACTTGGGATCTGGAGGCACGTCACGGCGAGGAGCACGGTTGCGGCGAGACATAGGAGCTGTAGAACTTGAAGGCAGGATGACGTCCAGAGGGAAACTATTTCTTCTTGCCAGCGGCGGCTGGGGCTTGGCCGGGCTTAGGCCGTTTTGCCCCGTATTTGGAGCGGCCTTGCTTGCGGTCTTTCACTCCTGCGGCGTCGAGCGTGCCCCGAATAATGTGATAGCGCACGCCGGGCAAGTCCTTGACCCTTCCGCCGCGAATCATGACCACCGAGTGCTCTTGTAGGTTGTGGCCAATGCCGGGGATGTAAGCAGTAACTTCAAAGCCAGAGGTGAGGCGAACCCGCGCCACCTTCCGCAAAGCTGAGTTGGGCTTCTTGGGCGTTGTCGTGTACACTCGGGTGCAAACTCCCCGCCGCTGAGGACATCCTTTCAGGGCAGGGGCCTTGGTCTTGCGAACAGCAGCCTTGCGCTCTTCGCGAATGAGTTGCTGAATGGTGGGCATGGGTTGGCTGAGAAGATCGCTACTCAATTATCCGGCAGTAGTAAATCCTAGCAAGGCGGGATCCCGGCGTCAACTTAAGGGATCAGCTTCTGGGCTGGTGGCTTGGCTGAGTGAGAATTTCAGCATCCTTGTTCCCCTCAGCTAGCCTAGAGGAGCTTCTGCACACCAGAAGGAACTCGCGAAAGGCGATGGGCTGGATGGATTGGTGGATTTTGCTCCCTTGTCCGCTCTGCCAGCGCCCGGCTAAGGCTGTGTTTTGTCCAGACTGTCAAAGACGGCTGCAGGCGGAGCGGCTCGACTCTTGGCCGGTCACCACTTCGCCTTGGCCGCTTTATGCTTGGGGGATCCACCGGGGAGCGCTGCGCCGGGCCATCTATTGCCTGAAATATGAAGGACAGCGGCGCATTGGCGCGGTTTTGGGGGAATGGCTGGGATCCCGCTGGCTGGAGAGCCGACAGAAGCGTTCGGGATCCCAGGGAAGCCATGACCTGCTGTCTCGCCACGACTATACGGTGGTGCCCATCCCTCTGCATGCGGAGCGGCTGCGGCAGCGGGGCTACAACCAGGCGGCTTTGATCAGCCAAGCTTTTTGCGAGCGGACGGGTCTAAGACATTTACCTGACGCTCTGGTGCGGGTGCGGGCCACAGCGGCCCAACATGAGCTCAACCCCCTGCAACGCCAGCAGAACTTGGCAGGCGCCTTTGCTCTCAAGCGCGCTCCCGCCACGCCGGTGCTACTGGTGGATGACATCTACACCACCGGCTCCACCGTCCAAGCGGCGCAGCAGGTCTTGGTCGCTGCCGGGATCCCGGTGGCCGGGGTGATCGTCGTGGCCCAGGCGCAGCAAGCTGCCGACCGTTCCACCCTGCCCTGGCAGCTCCGACGGCGTGGCCAGGCTTGACTATCGGGCCTGTTGCAGGGCTGCCTGCCGGGGATCCACGTTGAGGAACACGGTGGCATCCCCCTCGACGCGGATGATGCGCAGAGGGGGCAGCGAGTCCGTCGGGTTTTGGATGCGCTCCTGGAGTTTTTCGTAAAACAACAGATCCGCCAGTTGTGCGTTTTCCGCTGCTGCTTGTCCCTTCAGCTCAATGGCCCGCTGGTTGGCTGCCGCCAGGATCAACAGCCGCTCGGTTTCCTTTTGCTGAATTTGTGCCCGCACTGCTGCTGTTTGTGCCGTAATCGAGGCCACCTGTTTGCGTTCAATGGAATCTCGCAGAGCTTGTGGAAAATCGGGGTTGCCCAGGAAGAGGCCTTCTACCTGGATCAAGGGCAGGGCTTGACCATCGCGGTTGACGGTGGGCATCTCTTGGCGGATCAAGTCCAGGGCCCGTTGTTCGATGGCCGTGCGCTGGCTTTTGCGGTAGAAATCCTCGGAATCGAAAGAGGCGGAGATATCGCGGATCTTGGAGCGCACCACCGGCACCACCACTGTCGAAAGATAGTTCTCGCCGATGGTGGCGTGCAGCTCGTCCAAAGTGGCGAGGTTGGGCTTGAGGGCAATGGCCACATCGATGGCAAAAGCCTGCCCGTCGGCGGTGTTGACCGTGATGGCATTGCTGATGGCGTTGGCCGAGTTGGGGTCATTGGTAA
>NZ_JANSHG010000160.1:0-5525 GCF_047461555.1 Synechococcus sp. WC101 | reverse complement strand
GAGGCGCTTTGACAACGCCGTTACGGGTTCTTTTGTGGACTGCGTAAGAATCCCCCGCCTTCAGGCGGTGGGAGTGTTAAATCCAGCTACAATTGCTGTGTAAAGCCCCGCTTTAGGATCAACGCCGCTGGCAATGGCAAAGGCAAGCGCTAGCGGCAAAGCCACCACTGCTGTGGTCAAGCCGCCCATAAGGTCGCCGCGCCAGCGCGCCAAAAGCTTTTTCCACCCTTGGCCTGCGTCATCCGTAGCCACAGTTGGCTGACTCACCACAGCTACTCGAACACTCCTCAGTTGCCGATAAGTCCTTTCAAAGGGTAACACAGTGTTTACAAATGTGTATACGGACTCAATGGCACCGGGGAAGGTGTAGCGTCGCTGAGTGCCTCAGCGGCAGTTGACGGATAAAGCCAGAGTGTGAGCAGCCGATCGTAGGCCCAACGATGGTTTAGAATATTTTTAGAATCTGGTCTGAGGTTGCGGGGATCCTAAAGACGCCCAGCTCGGCGGTTTTATTCCGTCGTTTCTTCTCCCCTTTCCCTTCAGCTCCCTCTGTAACTTAGGAGATTGCTATGGCCGTTCCTAGTGGTCTTTCCAGCCCGCTGCCGGAGCAAGAAACCTCTACGGGACAAGGAAACGGTCTGAACTTGGCTCCTCGGCCTGCCGACCCGATCCTGCCGGCTGCTCTAGGGTCAGGAGAGAGGTCCGGCCCGCCGGTGTTTCCTAGCCCTGTCAAGTTCAGCAAGATCGAGATCGACAACCGCCCGGTGGGAGCTTCCACCCTGAAGGTAGTGGATTACTTTGCCGATGGCCGTCCGGTTGCTGCTGCCACTCTGAAAGTTGTGGATACCTGGGGCGAGGGGCGCCCAACGGTGGCTTCCGGCGTCAAATTTGTCCATGACCCAACCCTCAACCGGCCGGTGATGGCGGACGGCCTGAAAATTGCCAAAACTTTCCTGGGAAATCGCCCTATTGAGGCTAGTCCCCTTAAGGTGTTGCGTTAGCCGGCATCCCTGACGAGGGCCAGGGATCCCCCTGCTAACCTGAGTGGGGGAGACGTGACAGCGGCAAATATGGAGATCCTGGCGGCTTTGGTGGGGTTGCTGGCGGGCTTGGGAGGAGGGGCAGGCTACCTGGCAGATCAGGCGGCTCGGCAGCTTTTGCTCGCTCAGCTCGATGGGGTAGAGGTTTTGGAGGTGCGCATCCAAAGCCGCCCTAACTATCGTTTTTTGAGCGGCCAGGCGGATCGGTTGTTGGTTGCCGGGCGGGGGCTGTACAGGGCTCCGTTTCCGCGCATAGAGCTGCTGGAGCTGGAAACAGATCCGGTGGCCATTGACCCGTCTTTTTTCCGCGGGGCTCCTCTGCGGCTGGAGCGTCCTCTGCAGGCGGCGGTGCGGGTGGTGGTGCGGGAAGAAGACTTGAATGCTGCCCTCAACTCGCCAGAGGTGCTGAGACAGTTTCAGGATATCCGAGCAGATCTGCCCTTTGGCGGGCTTAGGGACGAACCCCGCCGCTTCGATCTGCGCAAACCCCGGGTCGAGTTTTTGGCTCCTGACCGCCTTCGACTTTCTGCCCTCTTGGTGGAGCAGGAAGGCGGCAGCGAGCAAAAAGACTCCGTCCCGCTGACGCGAGCAGTTGATGTAGTGTTCAACGCCGGGATCCAGGTGGAGGAGGGGCGCCGCTTGCAGCTTCAGGATCCGGAGTTTGTCATCGGCTCTGTGCGGGTTCCCGATGAGATCTCGGCAGCGTTTTTGGGCGGCCTTAACGAGGTGTTTGATCTGCAAGAGCTAGAAGATCTGGGGCTCCTGGTGCGGGTGCTCAGCCTGGAGATAGGGTCTGATCAGGTGCAGGTGATCGGCTTTGTGCGGGTCGAGAGCTTGGAGACCCTGATGGGATCCCGGCGAGCCGCCCTTCCCTAGCAGGGATCCCCGCCCATTGGGGCTAAATCTTCTCGTCGATAGGGTCGTCTTCTGCCAGGAGCTTCTCGATGCGGGCCTCGTCCAGGCGGGAGAGCAGCCGCGCCGCCTCTTGGTTGTCGCGAATGGCTGTGGCCAGCGTGAAGCCAGTTCAAGCTGGCTTGCGCCTGTGCCGGTTTGGGGATCCCCGGCAGGGTGGGCCTTTCTTCGCTACCCTAGAGCTAAGCAAGACAGGGGAATGGCAGCGATGGATCACTACGGAGGGCGTACCGCACAGCTTGGCTCTGGCAAATTGGGGGGGCGACGTTCCCGCCCACGGCGCGACCAGGCCCTGCCCCTGGGGATCCTGGGCTTTTTGCTGGGGGTGGGGGTGATGGGGGGAGCCTGGTGGTACAGCATTGGGCCGCGGCAAACCCTTTCTTTGTACTGGCTGACCACGGCTAACAACTCGATCTACTACGTGCAGCAGGAGCGCTCCGTGCGCGCCTTCGACGCCCAAGAGGCCATCCGTGTGGCTTTGGAAGAGCTGATCGCCGGGCCCCGGGATCCCCACCTCACCACCGCCATCCCTCCCCAGACACGGCTGCTGGATGTGCGGGTGGAAGGCAACGATATTTTCCTCAATTTCTCTTCTGAATTCACGCAAGGGGGGGGATCCACGGCGATGATGAGCCGGATCGCGCAGGTGCTCTACACGGCCACCAGCCAGAACCCCGGCGCGCGGGTGTGGATCTCCGTCGAGGGGCGTGCCCTCGAGGTATTGGGGGGGGAAGGGCTGATGATCGACCAACCCTTGACGCGGGCCTCGTTTGTCCCCAGCTTCCAGCTTCCGGCAGAACCTGAGGCGGAGCCGTCAGCCGTATCGGCCTCTTGAGAGATCATGAACTGGTTCCAACGGGTGGGCAGCAGTTTTCTCCTGGCCGGGCAGGTGACCTTGCACCTGCTGCGGGGCCGCATTCACCGTCGCAACACGCTGGAGCAACTGGCAGCGGTGGGGCTGGAGTCGCTGCTGATTGTTTTGATCACAGCGGTGGTGATCAGCGGCGTTTTCACGATTCAGTTGGCGCGCGAGTTCATCAACTTTGGAGCTTCTTCCCTCATCGGCGGGGTTTTGGCCATTGCCCTGGCCCGCGAGCTGACGCCGGTGGTGACGGCGGTGATCCTGGCTGGACGGGTGGGATCCGCCTTTGCCGCCGAGCTGGGCACCATGAAAGTCACGGAGCAGATCGACGCCCTTTACCTGTTGCGCACCGATCCGGTGGACTATCTGGTGATCCCACGGGTAGTGGCCGCGGGGCTGATGCTGCCGGTGCTCACCATCCTCTCCCTGTTGACGGGGTTGGTGGGGGGGATGATCATCTGCGCGTCGGTTTACAACATTCCTTCCACGGTGTTTCTCACCTCGGCTCAGAATCTCCTGGCCCCTTGGGACTTGATCGTCTGTTGTTTGAAGGCGATGGTGTTTGGGTCTCTGATCGCCATTGTCGGCTCCAACTGGGGCCTTTCCACCAGCGGGGGCGCCAAGGGGGTGGGGCGCTCCACCACCGATGCTGTGGTGACGGCGTTGCTGGGGGTGTTTGTTACCAACTTTCTGATCTCTTGGCTGGCGTTTCAGGGCCCGGGAACTGCCCTCAGCCGCGCCTTCTAGCCACTCAAAAGGGCAAAGGTAGGAGATAGTGATGCAAAATCCCTACGCCCCATTCCTGAGATTTTCTTGGCCTGAGATCAGCCGGGCGCTCAGGATCTGATCCCCCAGCTTGATCTTGCGCAGCACCTCGGTGCCCTCGGTAACATAGCCGAACACGGCGTAGCGGCCATCCATGAGGTTGAGGCCGGCGGGAGTGAGATCCGGCTCGGCCATAAAGATAAAGAACTGAGAAGAGGCGCTGTTGGGATCCTCGGGATAGCGGGCCATGGCCACCGTCCCTTCGGCAGCAAAGGGCAGGGCCGGCTCCACATCCCACAGGCCCAGTTGATCGAAGGTTTGGCCGTAGCGGGGCATTACCTCACCCTTGACCCGGATCTCCATGGGGATGGTGCGGACTCTGCCGGTGGCCGGATCCACATAGCCGTCGGCAGGGCCAGGGGGATCTCCAGCTTGCACTAGGAAGAATTTCTCCACTCGGTCAAAGGTCAGGCCATCGTAGAAGCCCCGCTGCACTAGGTCAGCGAAGTTGCCAGCAGTTATTGGAGCACTATAGCCATCCAGGGTGATCACCATGCGCCCGGCGGTGGTGTTCAGCTCCACTTCTGCCCGGCCCAGGAGCTGAGGCTTGTCGGCGTACTCATCAGGTACCTCGTAGGGGAAGGCCCCCACCCAGTTGTTCTCCAGGGATCCCAAGTCGTCTATGAGGCGGTCGTAGGCGGCGCGGGCTTCCTCCTTGCCCTTGGATTTGCGCTCCGTGGCCTGGCTGATGAGCTGCAACTCCTGGCGTAGGGCGGCTATTGCTTCAGAGGCGGCGGCAGCCTGCTCGGGGGGCAACTCCGCCAGCAGGGGATCCGCATAGCGATCCAGGAGCCGCTCCACCTGGCGCACATCCCCCCGCACCGCCGACCAGCGGTTGTACTTCAGGTCGGCCTCGATTTTGGTGATGGCCTCGTCAATTTCCCAGATCCGACTGTCTTGGATGGGCAGCGCCCGCCGCAAGAGGGTTCGCGGATCCGTAATGGCATCCCCTTGCGGCAGCGCCAGGGCCGGGATCCCACCCAGCCAAATCGTCCAAAGCAACACAGCCGCTAAGACCAGCCGGAGTGATCTTCTTCCCCACTCCCACCGATTGCTGCCAACTGCGGATCCCTGCTGGGCACGCTGTGTCATGTCTTCACCCGTTGCCGACACTGCTTTTGCTCTCAGCCTGGCATTCTAGCGTTGCTGGCGGCAAGCGTTGCTGCGAAAGAGGGGGGTGAAGTCGCCTTCAGCAGTCAAGCTGCAAGGTCATGGCTACCTCTATCTGGGAACGACAGCCTCGAAGCGGATGGCCCCGGCACTGCCGGCTTGCCCCACATTGACCACCACCAGGCCGTTGGGGTTGGTGATGCCCCCACAGGCCGGCGGCACCGCTTGCCCCGGCGGGATAAAAGCTCCCGCATCCCCATCAACCGCATCGCTCAGAGCCACTGGAGAGCCACCTGCCGGCGTCACAGACAAGCTGCCCGGCACATAGCCAAGACCGGGGGCGAGGGGATCACACACCGTCAGCCTCGAGCCGGGCGAATCCAGCAGGAAGTAAATCGCAAACTGCAGCCGCGCTCCGGGACGTACCGGCTGGTTGATGGCGCCTTGCAGGAAGGTGGCTGCCCCGCCCGGCCGAGGGATCCCTGGGTTGTCGTTGGGATCCGTGGGCTCGTCGAAGAACTCGCGGATAGGAAGGCCGTTGACGGCGCTGATCCGCTTCACCAGTCGGATCCCTTCTTCTCGGGGTGCTGGTGTTGGGGTTGGCATTGGTGTCGGCGTTGGCGTGGGTGTCGGCGTGGGTGTCGGTGTCGGCGTTGGCGTTGAGGTTGGCGTTGGCGTCGGTGTCGGGGTTGATGCTGGAGTACAGCCTTTTAATTTAAAATAGGGTACAGGTATTCAAGAGGAAGGAGAGAAAGGAATGCCGACTCATTCTTTGG
>NZ_JANSHG010000159.1:0-5550 GCF_047461555.1 Synechococcus sp. WC101 | reverse complement strand
GGTTCTAAAATACCCCGCCGGCCCGCATTCCCTATCCCCTCGAAGAAGGTCGGCCCCTAGGGGGAGTCGGTGGCAAAATAAAGCTGAACCGGCTTGGTCTGAGGCTCCCCAGCGGTGAGCTTCCCCGATTCTGCTGCCATAGCCAGCCGCCGTCAGCGCCAGGTGCAGAGGGTGCTCTATGTCACCCTGGGGCTCAATCTTTTGGTGTTTTCGGTCAAGTTGATCCTGGGATTGGCGACGGGATCCCTAAGCTTGGTGGCCGATGCCCTGCACAGTGTTACCGACAGCGCCAGCAACCTCCTTGCCCTGGTGGCGGTCCACTTTTCCTCGCCAGAGCCGGATGAGGAATATCCCTATGGCCGCAGCAAGTTTGAGGCAATCGGTGCCCTGGGGATCGCTGCCCTTTTGGCCATGGCTAGCTTCGAGATTCTCAGCGCAGCGGTGGGACGGTTTTTCAAGCCCCTGCCTCCCCAGCTCCAGACCGACGGGTTGACCTTGACGCTAATGCTGGGGGTGCTGGGGATCGACCTCTTCGTGGCCGTCTATGAACGTTTCTGGGGCAGGGCGCTGGCCAGCTCGCTGCTCTTGGCCGATGCCCGCCATACCCTCAGCGATGTCTGGGTAACCCTGACGGTATTGCTGGGTCTGGCCGGGATCCACTTCTGGGGGATCCCTTGGCTGGACCAGGTGCTGGCGGTGCCGGTGGGGCTGCTGGTGTTCTGGAGCGGCTGGGAAGTGCTGCGGGAAAACGTTCCCTTCTTAACCGACCGGGTGGCTATCCCCCCCAAAACCTTGCGGGAGCTGGTTCTCAGCCTGCCCGGGATCCTCGACTGCCACGACATCACCTCCCGCGGCATCCCGGGGCAGATGATCTTTATCGAAATGCACATGGTGGTGGAGCCGCTGGATGTGGAGTCGGCCCATCGCCTTACCGAAGCGGTGGAGCAACTGCTGCAGCAGCGCTACGGGCCGGTGCGGGTCACCATCCACCTGGAGCCCTACTCCCACATCGAGGGATCCCGTTCCTAGCCACAATGGGCCTTGCATTCCTTGCTCTGCGTGGGTTTAATCGGGGTAGATTTCCCCCTTCGGGGGGATTCCTAGAAAGTGGAAAGAAAGTGGAAAGCCCGTCCTCATAGCCAAAAGCTCGGTAGTAGCGGGGAAACTCTGCCAATGCCTCGGGCTGGGGCACGTCGTGGTTGCCGGGCACCACAAAAGCCGGAAAAGGTAAACGGGCCAGCCGCTCTGCCAACCAAGCGTGGTTTTCTGGCTCCCCGTGCTGGGTCAGATCCCTCGGCAGCAGCAAAAAATCCAAGAGCAACTGCATCCGGTGTTGCAAAACCTGCTCCAGAGCCGGGATGCTTAGCTTCACCAAATGAAACCGGTTGAGATGATCCCAAAGGACAGATCCGGCGCAAGGCCCGATTGCCCCTGGGGTGATTCCGGTCTTTTGGCAGAGGATCTCCGGGATAACCTCGGCAAGGCCACCCTACAGGTGACGGCTGGGGAGGCCGACGGGGAGCAAATCGAGCTGAAAAAGCCCAATCTCTAACTCTGATTACCAACTTCGGCCGCGAGCCGGAGCAGCCTCAGCAGCCGAAGCCCACCCTGCCTGGGATTAGGGCCGGCTCTAACAGCAAGGGCTAGAAAGTGCCTCGGGATCTCGATCCACCACGTCGGGATCCTGTTGTGCTGAGCCGGCAGAGGGAAGGGAACCCGAGGTTTTACCGGAGTGAAGTGGGCTACCTCGCCTCTAAAGCTGTGTTAAGATTTTGCGTAACTTCAAGAGAGCTGGCGCCTTTCAGATCCGGTAGGGGATTTCGTCAGCGGTGCGTAGCACTATGGGCAAGGTTTTGGTTTTAAATGCCTCCTACGAGCCGCTCAACATCACCAGTTGGCGCAGAGCTGTTGTCCTTTTGCTCAAGGGCAAGGCCGAGCAAATCGAGCACAATGGCAAAGTAGTCTACGGCAACATCCCTCTGCCCACCGTCATCCGCCTGCGCCACTACGTTCACGTTCCCCACAAGGAGATCCCCCTGACGCGGCGCAATGTCCTCTACCGCGATGGGCACCGCTGCCAGTACTGCGGCTGTTACGGCGAAGACCTAACCCTGGATCACGTGATCCCGCGCTCCCGCGGCGGTGAAGATACCTGGGAGAATGTAGTCAGCGCCTGTGTGCGCTGCAACGTGAAAAAAGGGAATCGCACCCCTTGGGAGGCCGGCATGCCCTTGCTCCGCCAGCCCCGCCGCCCCCACAGCACCCTTTACTTTGAAATCTCCAAAGCCGTCGGCAGCGGATCCCATCGGGAATGGCTGAAGTACGCCATCGGCCTGGAAGGGGATCCGCCGCCGGAGCTGGCAGTCAAGCCCGCCTAGCTCCCAAGGCTAAGGATGCAGGTCTGAGACCGGCGCTGCTTTGGAAAGGGGAGGAGAGGTGGTGGCCGGGATCCCCAGCTCGATCCAGCGATGGATCAGGGCGTTGACCTCTTCGGGGCGCTCATCGTGAGGGCAGTGGCCGGCCTCCAGGAAGTATTCCACCGCCTGAGGGTAGTGAGCCCGGTAGAGCTTAGAGCGCTCGCGGACCCGCATCCAGGGATCCCGTTCGCCCCAAATCAACAACAGGGGGCGCACCAAGCTGCGCAGCAGCTCGTCCACATAGCGCCCCTTCTGCCCGCCCCGCATCAGGGCCACGAACACATCGGCAGCCCCCGGATCCCGCGTGGGGCGATGAATGTCTTCCACCAGTTGATCCGTCACTGCCGCCGGGTCGTAATAGACCTGCTTCAGCTTGGAGCGAATCACCCGCGGCTGCCGCAAATACTGAAACAATAGGTAAGACACCAGGCGCTGGCGCAGGCCCCAGCCTACCAGGCCACCCAGCCATTGCCGCCAGCCAGATGGGGATCCCTTAACCGTGGAAAAGCCGCCTGCCCCGTTAAGCAGCACCACCCCCCGCACCCACTCCGGCCACTCTGCCGCCAGGCTGAGCACCACATAGCCGCCCAGGGAGTTGCCAATGGCCACCACAGGCCGCCGGATCACCTGTTGACAGAAATCCCGCAGTTGATCCCGCCAGATCTCGGCGCGATAGTCCCAGTTGGGCTTGGCCGAACGGCCAAAGCCGAGCAAATCGATGGCATAGACCTGGTAGTGTTGAGCCAATTCGGGAATGTTTTTACGCCAGTGGTCGGTGGAAGCCCCAAAGCCGTGCACCAAAAGCAAAGGCTGCCCCTGCTCGCCCTGTTTGACGTAATGGACCGATTGCCCCCGCCAAATCCAGCGTGCCGAGATAGGAGTGGCCGATGCCGATGTTGAAGCCATAGAGGTCGCTTGTAAGCTTTTGTTATTTAAGCTTTTCTTATTCTAGATTCTTTTAGATTCTGCTCGGCCGACTCTGGAGCTGTAGCCGAGCAACGTATCCTAAACACGGATTGGACTCGCAGCATGATCGCGTTTTTGAGCGGCCACCTCGTCGCCATCGAATGGGGAGAGCGCAGTAGCCTCACCGTTGAGGTGCAGGGGATCGGCTATCGGGTCAAGGCCCCGGCGCGTTTTCTCAAGCAACTGCCCCCCATCGGAGAGCCCGTGCGGGTGTTTACCCACTTGGTGGTGCGAGAGACCGAGCTGGTGTTGTACGGGTTTGGCTCGCCAGCCGAGCGCGATGTGTTTGTGGAGCTCATCAAAGTTTCGGGGGTGGGGCCGGCTTTGGGCTTGGCTCTGCTGAATACCTTCGGCCTGCCGGAGCTGGTTCAGGCAGTGGTGACCGAAAACGTGCGCCTACTTTCCCTCACGCCAGGGGTAGGGCACAAAACGGCCCAACGGCTAGCCTTGGAGCTGAAAACCAAGCTGGCCCACTGGCGACAAGGCCTGGAGAACGCCGATCGCCCCCTGGCCGGCGGGCCGCCTCCGGCCATCCGGGAAGAGGTGGAAATGGCCTTGCTGGCCCTCGGCTACAGCCTCCAAGAAATTCAAGCGGCCCTGCAAGCTTTGCCCTCCCAACCCCGCCCAACGGAAGAGTGGCTGCGGGATGCCATCACCTACCTCAGCCGGCAGCCATGAGCCCTCCGGATCCCCAGCAGCGCCGCATTGGCATTCTGGGCGGCACCTTCAACCCCGTCCACCACGGCCATCTGATCATGGCGGAGCAGGCCCTCTGGCAGTTCAACCTGGATCAGGTGCTGTGGATGCCGGCAGGGGATCCTCCCCACAAGCCCTTGGCCGCCGGCGCCAGCAAAGCCGATCGCCTGGCCATGGTGAAGCTGGCCATTGCCGACCACGAGCGCTTTGCCTGCTCCGACCTGGAGATCCGCCGTCCCGGCCCCTCCTACACCATCGAGACGCTGCGCAGCCTGATGCAAGAGCAGCCGGATACCCAGTGGTATTGGATTATCGGCGTGGATGCCCTGCGGGATCTGCCCCAGTGGTACCAGGCGGAAGAATTGGCCCGCCTCTGCCATTGGATTGTTGCCCCCCGTATCGATGCCGGCGACGCCGCCCAAGTGCTGCGGTCGGTGGCCGCAAAGCTGCCTATCCGGGCAGCAATCCTGGACGCCCCCACCCTAACGCTCTCTTCCACCTACCTGCGCCAGCAAATCCAAAAGGGGGGATCCATCCGCTACCTGGTGCCCCCTGCTGTGGAGCACTACATTCGCCAACACCGGCTCTACCTCGACCCTTGAAGAAAAAAAGAGGAGGGATCCCTCCTCTCCGATAAACCCGTTCACTAGAGCAACAGCCCGCCCAACTTTTTCCCAGCCAGGAGGGGCTGAAGAGAGGCTGTTTCGCTGAAAGTAGGAAGGCTTGTCTCAAATGAAAATTGCAACCCAACCTGCCGATGGCTTAGTAAGCCAAGCCCATGCTGCGGGTGGTTTCGGGGCCAAGGTAGACGCGGATGCTCAAGAAGTCCGTGGGGCAGGCAGTCTCACAGCGTTTGCAGCCAACACAGTCTTCGGTGCGGGGGGCTGCGGCAATCATGCCGGCCTTGTTGTTCCCCTTCCAGGGCACCATTTCCAACACATCAGTAGGGCAGGCCCGCACACACTGAGTACAGCCGATGCAGGTGTCGTAGATCTTGACCGTGTGAGCCATTAGCGTTCTCCAGTCGAGCTGTTTGAAAGATTAAAAAAAGGTTTACCGAAGGGCGTGGCAGCAACACCACTGCACGGGTGCCTTCAGTGTACTGTAGTCCTGCCAAACCACCCCGATCTGCGATCCAAATGTTCAAGCAAATTTACATCCCCAGGGATCCCTTGCCGCGCCGACGGGAAGGTCGCCCTCGCGGTTGGGCTAGGATTGCCTGAGGAAGGACAGGGCAAGGATCCTACGAATGGGACGCTCGCTGCGGAATTGGAGAAGGCAAACTCGAAGCCAAATGCACCGCCTGGGGCCCGTTTTGGCCGGCATTCTCCAGGAAATCTATGCGGAGAACATACCTCGCCTGCGCCGCTGGGATCGGCAGCTCACCGACTGGGTGTACAGGCGTGGCTGGAGGGTGGATCCTTCCTTGCCCAAGGTGGCCATCTACGTGTTGGGCGCAGTGGTGATCCTG
>NZ_JANSHG010000158.1:0-5552 GCF_047461555.1 Synechococcus sp. WC101 | reverse complement strand
CCAAGGTGGACCGGGTTTTACCGGTCCCATCCAACACAAAGTTGATCCCTACCTTTTCCCCGCAAGGGGACGGAAACAACGGCTGCCCATCCCCACACGCCGATTGACCCGGCTCCACCTAAGTTGATCCCTACCTTTTCCCCGCAAGGGGACGGAAACTTCATACAGCCTCCTCCCTTATTCAGGGATAAATTACAGTTGATCCCTACCTTTTCCCCGCAAGGGGACGGAAACCTTTTTGCTTCATGTGGCCAGAATTGGGCCACTGACGGACGTTGATCCCTACCTTTTCCCCGCAAGGGGACGGAAACTAGGCGGTGAACCCGCCCAGCACAAAGTAGTGGGGGTGGTTGATCCCTACCTTTTCCCCGCAAGGGGACGGAAACCCTCACCTAGATGCGAAGACAGTCCACCTAACCGGCTTAGGGCGTTGATCCCTACCTTTTCCCCGCAAGGGGACGGAAACTCCAGCAGAGTAAATCTGCTGGGCCAGAGCTTTGGCTCTGCGAGTTGATCCCTACCTTTTCCCCGCAAGGGGACGGAAACTTCCGCATTTCTGCGGTTAGCTTTCTCGATTGCGAACGTTGATCCCTACCTTTTCCCCGCAAGGGGACGGAAACCCAATCCAGCGTGTAGCATGGTACCAATGTACAAGGTTGATCCCTACCTTTTCCCCGCAAGGGGACGGAAACTAGAGAGAAGCGAGTAATGAGCAAAGAGAAGTGAGGTTGATCTCTACCTTCTCCCTGCAAGAGCATGCCTCTAACCCCCAAAACCCTGAACTTTGCTGAATTTACTGAGCTTTAGGCGGTTTGGCAAAAGTCATTGAGAGGGATATAGTAGACCAAGTTTCCCCCTGATCCTTGAGTCCACCGCAACGGTTGCCGGGAAGTGAAGGGGGAAAGCGCTCGGGGGGTATTCCTCAGGGCTTTGCGGGATACCGCCTTCCTGCTCAGAGATAGGCAGGATGCGATCGCTTCTTTCCTGAACCATGTTCAGGAGAGTTCAGCGTGAATGTATCAGGCTCAACAAAGTACCTCAAGTCATCTAGGGAAGACTGCTCGACGAGTAGTCCTGGGATCCAGACTGGAGAGAGCGGCGGGCCAGCTTGGCATAGGTCTTCACCGTCTCGTAGGGCATCTCCAAATCAGCGGCGATCTGTTGTAAGCTCTCTCCACCTTCGCGGCGGGCCAGGATCGTCGCCCACAGTTGGGCAGTTTTTTCGGCGCGGGATCCCCCTTGTCGTTGCCGCTGGCTGAGAAAGAGGGCGCTCAGCTCCTCGATCCGCTGGGCCACCTGCTCTTCCCGGGAAGGGACAGGGGAGGCGGGTAGCTCTTCGGCCAACCAACCCAGGCGGGTTTGCCCTAGCCCAAAGGGGGTTTTGTGGCCGGTGCCGCAGTAGGGGGCAAGGTGGATCAGGGCTTGGAGCTGCTGCTGCAACAGCTCAGGCGCACGGGAGGAGACAGCCAACTGCACACAGCCGATGAATCCCGTCACGGATCCCTGGCGACCTGCGGTGGTTTTCACCGATTCCAGACGGTGCCGCTGGATGATCACTTCCCCATCCACCCAATCCAGAAAAGGCTCCGCCTCGATGGGCAGACCGGAAAAATCGTTCCAACGGCGCAGATAGCTGTGGAACAGGTTGCGAGGGATCGGCAGCGGCAGATGGTGGCCCCGGTGGCGAAAGCTGGTGGGCGAGACGAAGGAAAGGCTCCAGGAGCGGGGGGAAAGAGGCTGCTCCAACAGTTGACGATAGGTGCGCGGGGGGATCGAGATCTGCCATCCCAGGATTTGCAGCGGGGATCCCCGCAATTCCAGCCAGGTGGGCAGCCGTTGGCACCACCCTCGCAGCCACTCCACCACCGGCGGGTTGAGGCCGGTGATCCACCAGCGGAAGGGGAGATGAGGCGGGATCAGCGGTCGCCCCCCCTGCTCGCGGAACGGCCCCATCAGCCGGGAGAGGGTAAAAGGTTTCTCCGATTCTCCATCGTGCAAATAGGCCGATAGCTGCGGGTCTGTCTCTTGCACCTGGCTCAAGAACCAGGCGTGCAGCCCTTTGGCATAGTGGGGATCCAGCAGGTAAGACCGAGGAGCCTGAACTTCCAAGGTGATCCCCACCAACTCGGATCCCGTCGGCCACTTGCTGTTTTCTGCTCCGGCGACGGGTGGCTCTGAAAAACTCAACTTGGTCAGCATAGGCCCATCCCATTTCTGCTCATCCCCAGTCAATAGCAGCCCCTATCCAAAATCAACCTAGAGCCACTTTTCCTTTGAGAGGATTTGAGAAGGGATCCCTTCCAATTTGCTTTACCTTTAAATCGCTGGCTGGGCCAACCGAAAAAAGTCTTGAATCTGTTGGCAATGAATCCAAATCGGCCTATACTGTCTCCCAGTCTGGAACTGCAAAATGCAACCATCAGTCACTGCCATGGCCTCTCTCTGTCGGCTGCGATTCTCTGCCCGCGTGGCTGCTATTGCCGACGCCGTCTTTTTGAAGCGCCTTTGGTTTTGATGAAGGATTTGTGAAGTTCAAGGATCGCTCCAGTCAAAAGTCAGGGCCGGATTTGCCCGCCAGCACAGCAGCTGCGTTCTATATCTTCTTTTTTGCCAGGTGTTGCCCATGACCGCTACCTCCTCTGCCTCCCCCGTGCCCATCGCCTTGGCCTGGTGCCTGGCCTGGGGAGAAGGGCGGGATCCCCAATTTCCCTTGCCGATTCTGCAGCAGATGTGCGCAGCCATCCGCACCGACGACGCAGCCGGGATCCCGGAGGCGCTGCAGCCCCTCTGGGCGCAGGTGCGCCAATTTCAGGAGAGCGTGGCGGCCACAACCTTTCCCAAAACCTTGGCAGAGTTGCAATCGCGCTATCCGGAGCTGTGGCGGCAGACCAGCCGCATCGGCTTGGTTTACGGGGGGGCTACCAAGATCAAGGGCTACGTCTTCGAGTCCGCCAAACTGCCGGAAATTCGCGGCGCCTCGGCCCTGTTGGATCGCATTAACCTGGTGGATCTGCCCGCCTTTTTTGGGGATCCCGAGCAAACCTACTTGGGGTGGAAAGCCTTGGGGAAGGAGTCTCAAGCAGAGCTGGAGGCCTACGTGAACCGGCGGGTTCGGCCCTGGCTGCAGCAGCACTACCCGGCTTTGGCGCAGGCTCTCATTCCGGAGCTCATCATCTACTCCACCGGGGGCAATCTCCTGGCCTTTTGCCCGGCGGCCCATGTGGACGATCTCTGTGAGGCCATCGAGCGGCGCTACACCGAAGAAACCCTCACCGCCAACGCCTGCGCCGTGGGATCCGCCTTTCGGCTGCTGGAACTGCGCTACGGCCTGTTGCGGGATCCCATCGAACGCACCCCCTGGCTGGACTGGCTGGCCCAACACCAGGCCCACCCTCTGGTGAGGGCCTACTTTGGAGATTGCAGCGAAGCCAGCTTCCAGGCCCGCAAAAGTTTCAACGAGCTGGTGGGCCACCTGGCTGCCCGCTTCCAGCACCGCCGCAACGGCAATCCGGATCCCGGTCGTCCCAGCCGCGCCCATCCCGCCTGTTTTGAAACCCACCCCTACCTGCGCCGCGACAGCACCGACCGCCGCCCGGCCCTGGCCAAAGCCGACCTGCCAGGTCAGCCCTGGCTATCGGAGGCCACAGCCCGCAAAGCGCTGGTGGGCCGCCAGGCCAAGCGCCTGGAGACAGGCCAGCAGGGGTGGTTCCGCAAATTCCCCGCCTGGGATCCCGGCTTTGTGGAAAGCTGGGTAACGCGATTTGCCCGCTTCCTCGACTCTCCCGCCGGCGAGCCCTACCGGGAGCGCTATTTGCAGCCCTGCGCGGGATCCGGCCAGGGGATCGGCGAGGCGCAATCGCTGCGGGAAGTGGCCAACGCCAGCCAGGGCTTTGTGGCCTACCTCTACGCCGACGGCAACAACATGGGCGGCTACGTGCAGCAGATCCAAACCCCAGAGGCCTACCGGCAATTTAGCCGCGACGTTTCCGAGGCCACGGAACAAGCCGTTTACCGCGCCCTTGCCCAGCACCTGCAGGCGCACCGGCTGCGGGGCCTGCCGCCGGATCCGGAAAGTGGCAGAGACCGCAACGGCGAGTGGATCCACCCCTTCGAGATCCTGACCATCGGCGGGGACGATGTGCTGATGGTGGTGCCAGCCCACAAGGCCCTGGACATTGCCGCCACCTTTTGTGAGCAGTTCGAGCAGATCCTGCTGGCCAAATCGGCCACCTACGCCGCCCGCTCCCTCGGCCAGGTGCCGCACCGCTACCCGGCCGACAGCCCAGACCAGCTCTGTCGGCTCTCCACCTCGGCAGGCGTGCTGTTTGCCTCGGAAGACACCCCCATCTACTATGCCGAAAGGCTGACCGAACAACTGTTGAAATCTGCCAAAAGCCGCGCCAAAAAGCTGAAGCCCCGCGATCAAGACTTTTCGGTGGCCACCATCGACTTTCTCTCTTTGAAATCGGTGACTTTGATCGCCTCCAGCATCCAGGATTTTCGCCAGCAGGCCCTGGAGAATCGCCAGAACGGCCACCTCCTCAAGCTCTACGCCGGCCCCTACACCGTCCCGGAGATCCGTGGGCTGCTGAGAACGGTGCAAGCTTTGCAGGCGGCGGATTTTCCCCGCTCCCAGCTCTACCAAATCCGCGGCTTTTTGGAAAAAGGCAAGCGCACCGCCACCCTCAACTACCTCTACTTCCGCACCCGGCTGGGCCAAAAAGGGCAGCCGCTGATCGAGGCCTTTGAACGCACCTGGTGCAAGGCCAAAACCAACGACGGCCACCTTCCCCCCTGGATGTACGTGGCGGCGGAGGGGGAACCCACCTACGAGACCATCTGGCGGGATCTGGTGGATCTGTACGCTTTTGTCCAAAAACAGCCCCAGGCCGAGGGCCGGCCCGTTCCTGTGGAGGTGAAGTGATGGTTCGGCTGGCAGAGCTGCCCCAAACGAGCACCTCTATCCCTTTGAAGGCCACCCTCGCCTCGGCTCTGGCGGTGGGATCCGGAGGCTCCAGTGGCTCCCTGGCGGACAAGCCCCTGCTCAAGGATGCCTACGGCAGGCTGCTCATCCCCGGCTCCCAGTTGAAGGGAAGGCTGCGCCACGAGTGCGAAAAGCTGGCCCGCGGCCTCGGCTGGGCCATTTGCCGCTCCCCCGACCCGGAGCGCATGTGTCCCAAGCGGGAGGGGATCGACGGCCACTTCGACCGCCCCGAATACCAGGTCGAGGGCTACGCCGGATCCCATTGCCTGGTCTGCCAGATCTTCGGCAATCCGGCCCTGCCTTCCCGCCTGTGGGTGGCGGATCTCGTCTGTGAGGTGCCGCCGGCAGCGCTGGAAGCGACCCTCCGCCCAGGAGTCACCCTCAACCGCCGCCGCCGCACCGCCGAGGATCAGCGGCTCTACCTCATCGAGACCTCGCCGGCAGCCGAGCTGATCTTCTCCGGATCCCTGCAGCTTTTGCCCGACTGCCCTCCCTGGGGCAAGGCCCTGCTGCGGGTGGCCCTGCACCACATTGGGGCGCTGGGAGGCAGCAAATCTGCAGGCTTGGG
>NZ_JANSHG010000157.1:0-5587 GCF_047461555.1 Synechococcus sp. WC101 | reverse complement strand
CCGCCACCGTTCTTCCAATAGCTAACCCTCGATGCAGCCCGACCTAGCCTACATTGCCCTGGGCAGCAACCTAGGGGATCCGCTGCAGCAATTGCGCTCGGCTGGGCAGAAGTTGCTCAGGTTGGGCCAGGTGGTGGCTCGCTCCAGCCTCTACCGCAGCCCCGCCCAAGGGGGGCCACCCGGCCAGCCCGACTACCTCAATGCTGTGGTGGCGTTGGATCCCTTTCCCCCTTACCAATCGCCCCTGGAGTTGCTGAGGGCGCTGCTGGCCATCGAGCAGGAGGCAGGGCGAGTGCGGCGCATCCGCTGGGAGGCCAGGACCCTGGACTTGGATCTGCTGGCAATGGGCAACCGGATCCTGAAGAGCCCTGAGCTAACCCTGCCCCACCCTCGCATGATGGAGCGCCCTTTTGTCCTGGCCCCGCTGTGCGAGATTGCTCCCCATTGGCGCCACCCCGAAACCGGCATAGCCGCAGCTGAGGCGCTGGCTGCCCTGGATAGCTCCTGGCTGGAGCGCACTGACCTAGGCTGGGATTGAGCTCTTTAGCGCAGCCGCCATTTTCGCCGCCAGATCCACCAGCCGCGAGGCATAGCCGTACTCGTTGTCGTACCAGGAGAGCACCTTCACCGTGCGATCCCCCAGCGTCATCGTCGACTCCAGATCCACAATCGAAGAATGGGGATCGCCGATGATATCGGCCGAGACAATGTGCGGCGGGGCAATGGCCAGGATACCGCGCATCGGCCCTTCTGCTGCCTCCACAAAGGCTTGGTTGACCGCCTCTTTGGTGATAGGCTGCTCGGTGCGCACGACAAAGTCCACAATCGAGCCGGTTAGGGTGGGCACCCGCAGCGCTAGGCCGTCCATCTTCCCTTTCAGGGCAGGCAAAACCTCGGCAACTGCCGTGGCTGCCCCAGTGGTGGAAGGCACAATCGACACCGCCGCCGAGCGGCCCCGGCGATAGTCCTTGGGATCCGGGCGATCCACAATGGCCTGGGTGGCAGTGTAGGCATGGCACGTGGTGAGAAAGCCCGTCTCGATGCCGAAGCGATCCAGCAAGACCTTGGCCAGCGGCGCCAGACAGTTGGTGGTGCAGGAGGCGTTGGAGACGATATGGTGCCGCTCTGGGTCGTACTGGTCGTCGTTAACCCCCATCACCACCGTCAGGTCGGCGCCTTTGGCAGGGGCGGAGATGATCACTTTCTTGGCGCCGGCTTCTAGGTGTTTGGCCGCCCCCTCCCGCTTGGTAAACAGGCCGGTGGACTCTATCACCAGGTCAACCCCGAGGTCTTTCCAGGGCAGTTGCGCCGGATCCCGTTCTGCCAGAACCCGGATCTTGTGGCTGCCGACTTGCAGGTGGCCATCCACAACGCTCACCGTCTGGGGCAGGCGCCCGTAGGCGGAGTCAAATTGCAGCAAGTAGGCCAAGTTCTCCGGCTCGGTGAGATCATTAACCGCCACCACCTCCAGCCCTCGCCCCGGCTGGGAGAGCAGCGCCCGCAAAAACGACCGGCCAATGCGGCCAAATCCGTTGATGGCTACCCGTGTGGTCATGGCAATCCTCCGGTATCAGTTCATGGTCATGGGTCGAGGGCTGCGGCGCAGGAGACGCCAACCCCTTAGGGATAGGTTAGAAGAAGAACGGGATCCGCCTTGCCTTTGCACTTCAGATCTCCAGATTTGGATCCCAACGGAGATTTGCGATTTAGGCTAACCCAGGAATTGCCGGTAGAGGAATTCAGATGAAGGTATTGCTGACCAACGATGATGGCATCGAGGCGGCGGGGCTGGCACACCTCAGACTGGCCCTCAGCGCTCTCGTTGCCGAGGAAAACTGCTGGATTGTGGCCCCCCACCAGCCGATTTCCGGCTGTAGCCACCAGGTAACGACGGGGCGGCCCTTTCGCGCCTGGGCCCGCGGCGAGCGCACCTTTGCCGTCGAGGGATCCCCTGCCGACTGTGTGCGGGTGGCCCTGTTTAAGCTCGCCCCTGCCGTGGATTGGGTGCTTTCTGGCATCAACGAGGGAGGGAATCTGGGATCGGATGTGTACTTGTCCGGCACGGTGGCGGCGGTGCGGGAGGCGGCGCTGCGTGGGATCGGAGGGATCGCCATTTCCCAGTATCGGGCAGGGAGCCAACCCATCGATTGGGAGCAGGCCCAGCGGTGGACGCGGGAGATCCTGGCCGAGCTGATGGAACAACCCCTGCCAGCCGGCTCCTTCTGGAATGTCAACTTGCCCCACCTGCCACCGGGATCCCCTTTGCCGGAGCGAGTTTACTGCCCCCTCTGCACGCAGCCGCTGCCACTCGATTACGCCGTAGAAGCAGAGGGGGAAGGCTTGGCATCGCTGTGGTTTCGCTACCAGGGGCGCTACGCAGAGCGAGCCCGCGATCCCCAGACCGATACCGATATCTGCTTCTCCGGTCGGATCGCCATCACCCAGGTGCACCTGTGCTCAGGAGCTCCCAGGTGAGGGGGTGAGGTTGCGGGCGATGGTTCTCAGCCGCTGCAGCCGCAGTGCCGTCAGGATATCGGTGGGATCCAGCTTGAGAACCTGCTCCAGGGCATCTGCTAGGTGTTGGGCTGCCTCTTGGCGGGTGTAGCCGCGGAACTGGGCGCGGCGCAAGGCAAACTCGTCGGCATCGAAATGGGCGCTCTCCCGATTCAGGTTTTGCCAGATCTGCCGCACCGAGAGCGCCGTGATGCCCCCCGCCAACAGGGCAGAAAACGGGTGCTGCAAAGAGAGCTCTGCCACGGTGGTGATGCCACCAAGCAAGGCCAGCGACTGGTAAAACCCCGGCTGTAGCCAGTTGCGGTTGTCGAACCAGCCCACCTCCCGCAAAAACAGCAGATCCCGCTGCGGCTGCGGGATCCCTTGCCAGCGGCGAAAATCGATGGCAATGATGCCCTGCGGCTGCCAAGGGGCCTTGCGGCGGGAGAACAACAGGGCCTCACCTCCCGAGTGGGGGACAACGCGGATCAAGGCCCGGAGAGAAGCGGGAAGCAGATCCCGCAAGCGTTCGATCTCTTCTTTTTGAAAGGTTTCCAAGGGTTTGAAGTCTGAGCGGCTGGTCATAGTTTTACCTGTAGAGGCACGGAGAGAGAGGATCCCACCTACCCCCCGGCAGCCTTGCGGCCCTGAACACCCCAGACCTGAAAAACCCTGCCAGGTTAGTCTACCGCATCTTCAGGTCGCCAGTAGCAGCCCCCCAGGGCAAAAAGCGCCAGCAAGTTTGCTTAGACTGAGAGGAAAAGTCTACGCCTCGATCCGAGCCAATGCCAGTTTTACCGGAACCCAGCGAACAGAGCGCCGGCAGCCCCCTTTACACCTATGCCTTCTTGCCGATGCCAGACGCGCCGCTTTGGCATTTCATTCAACAAACTCAAGGGATCCGCGGGCCGCTGCAGGTGTTTTCTCCCACAGGAGGCCGAATTGCCGCTGCTGTGGAGCCGATGCCGGATCCTGCGTCGCTGCAGGCTTCGGATGAGGTGCTGCTGCGTTCTGCCCTGCGCCACGACCAGGTGATCTGCCGGCTGTTTGCCCAGATGCCGCTGCTGCCCCTGCGCTTTGGCACCTGCTTTCTCTCAGCCGAAAAGCTGGGATCCCACCTATTGGCCCAGCAGGCGGAGTACGAACAGGCCCTCGCGGCCATCGGGGGAAGAGCCGAGTACTGCCTGAAAGGAAAACTGTCGCCCCAGCCCCCCCCGGATCCCCAACCCGCTCCCAGCGGCACAGCCTATCTGTTGGCCCGCAAACAAGCCTATCTCCAGCAACGACAGGCCCAAGAGCGGCAAGAACAGGAGCTGGCGGCCCTGCAGCAGCTTTGGCCTTCTACCTGGCCAGTGCAAAGAGGGGATCCGCAGCCGGGAGAAGTCCTGCGGCTTTACTTCTTGCTCACCCCTGCCGAACGGGAAACGGCAGCCCAGCTCGCCCAAACCTGGGTAGCAGCACACCCCCACTGGCAATTGGACTGGAGCGAGTCCCTGCCCCCCTATCACTTTGTGGGTGCCCTGCGGGATCCCTCCAGATGTACTCAGTAGTGCCCTAGCAAAAGGATCCCGTTTCGCGCGCCCGGAAACCCTGACCCAGCGAGGATGCAATGTTTTGGCTGTAATTTTTCAGGGTATTACTTACGGATTCTGGTGAGGGATTGGACTAGACTACTATTTTTGAAAGTGACCTCCCGTCCCCTCAGCCGTCATGACCCTGGAAACATTTTTTACCCAGCTCAACGCCAACGGCTTAACGATTGCCATCCTGCTCTTTGCAGCTCCTTGGTTGGTTTGGGTTCTCTGCCACTGGATCCCAGGGCAGTGGGAAGAGCCTTTTTTGCTCAGCTTGAACATTGGCTTAGCAGCGGCAAGCCTTGTCCTCTGGGCCGGTTACTTGGCCTATGCCACCAACACGGCTGGCTGGCAGGCGGTGGTCAAGCAGGCGGATATGTTCTTGTTGCTGGTGCCTCCCTACTATTTCCTTAGCTCCATCTGGGTGGCACGGCAGCGCATGCCCCTCTCGCGGGTGCCGGCTTTCCGCACCTTGCAAGGGATCAGCATTTTGGCGGCGGTCTATCTCATCCTCTCTTGGCTCAGCCGCCGGGTCTATGTTGTCTTTTTCTCTTACCTACCCTTTTCGGCCTTTCTGTGGATCCTGGCGGGGTTGTTGGGGGTGGCCTATATTGGCTATCGCATCCTCTTTGGGAATCCGCCCCAGTACCCGCCCGAAAGCTGAGGGGCTGGCCGACAGGGACTAGAATTCGAAAGAAACCCTTTGCAACGGCAATGGTGACAGTCCCTCTGATTTCAGCCCTGAACATCGACTACCGGCCTTTGCAGGAGTTGTTAGCGGCGGGAGCTTGGCTGGAAGCGGATCGGCTGAGCCTGCAACTGCTGTGCCGGGCGGCGGGGGAGGGGGCGGCGCGGCGGGGCTGGCTGTACTTTTCCGAGGTGAGCCGGATCCCGGCAGAGGATCTGCGCACCATCGATGGCCTGTGGCGGGCGGCCTCCGGGGATCGCTTCGGCTACTCGGTGCAGCGGCAACTCTGGCTGGGGGTCAACCGCAACTGGGAGCGCCTCTGGCCGCTGATTGGCTGGAAGCAAGGCTACCACTGGACTCGCTATCCCGACGAGTTCACCTGGGATCTGTCCGCTCCCAAGGGCCACCTGCCCCTTTCCAACCAACTGCGGGGGGTGCGGGTGCTGGAGGAGCTGCTTACCCACAGAGCTTGGGAAGACCTATCCGGCTGAGCGTCTTTTGAATCTTATTGAATCTAAGTTGGATTGGACTGTGGCCGAGCAACTGCAACTGACCCAATTTCCCCACCTGCCCGGCGATCTGGCCCAAGCCTGCGAGCAGGCCATCCAGGCCACACGCCTGGCCCTGCAAGCGGGATACCGCCGCTTGCTCATCGAGATCCTGGCCCCCGACATCAAGCCGGAAGTCTTGGCTCGTCCATTTTTGGAGTTGGTGCCGCCACCGGCTTTGGTGTTGTTCAGCGATGCCGGCGGAGCGGCCCTGGCCCAGCGGGAATGGGGATCCCTCCCCGACGGGATCCAACTGCAGAGCCTGACTGCCCGCACCCAACCTA
>NZ_JANSHG010000156.1:0-5652 GCF_047461555.1 Synechococcus sp. WC101 | reverse complement strand
CTCTGAGAAACTCTACGACATCCTTTAGCTCTCTCAAGAGAGTTTCCCGTCCTTGCCAATCTGTCTGAGAGTAATCCAGTGCAACAAAGCTAAAGCACTTGCTGACATGCTCTTGGATAATCCTAAGGCTTGTTCTATCTTGAATTGAGTTTAGGCCAGGCAAGTCATAAATCTCGACCTGTAAGCCCTCAGGCAGGCCTAACAGAAAAGGATTTCTGACCGGCAGCAGCGGACACTCAACGTCTACCTGAGGGATGACCACCTCCGCTTCATCCCTCTTCTTCCTCTTCTTTCGCCGCTCTTGGTGGTAGGCCTCCATCGTCAGCTTGAGCCGGCTGTAGATTTCTTCGTCCCTCAGGTCTTCCCACGTGCCGCATTCCCAGGTAGCTCCTTCGGTATTGTGGATAACTAGCCTGCTCCGCTCGCTGTGCCTAATCCGCAGGAATCCCGGCACTCATCTCCTGGGCCTCAATAGGCGCGATTTTCCGGCCAATGAGGGCGTTCACAATAGTGGATTTACCCGAAGAGGTGGTGCCAATGGTGGCAATCCGGAAGGAGGGCTTCTGTAGGCGGGCAACAGCCTCTTCGTAGACAACCCGAAAGGCCTGCAGCTTTTCCAGCAGCACAGAGCTGCTAATGACGTCGTGGTATTCGCTGAGGATCCCGGCAGTGAGGTTGCCAAGGGTGAACAGTGACTCTCTTGCGATCCGCAGGGCTACCGAGGGATCCGTAGAATCAAGCCTGTGATGCGCTCCTTCAGATAGAGTTGAAGATGAATGCCGACAGCTCTCAAGCCGCTTCGCCGGCATTATAGTCATTATAGTCCTTTCGCTAGTACCGTGGTTCGTTTTCTTTGCATTTTTTCAGCGTCCTTCTTGCCAGCAATGCTGATTTAGTAGCATAAAGAAATGGCTCTAAAATGCACATAGCCGCCGGCAGTTCTGGGGTCAACAAGAGGTAGTTTGCGAATGATGGATGGCTCTTTGCAATCTTTCTTCGCCTCTGCCAGCCAGGTGGGGCTGGGAGTAGCGGTCTTCCTGGCGCTGCTCACTCTGCTGGCCTGGATGCGCAACTGGCCTTGGAAGTTTTCGCTAGTGGGCTACACAGCCTTTACCTTGGTTCTAACGGCAGGCTGTTTTGCCCTGAGCCTAGGGCCCATTTTCCGCTCCCGCATCCCCGGGGCTGCTCCTTACACCACTGTCTATGACCAAGGGGCGGAGCGGGCGGTCATTGCCGTTAGCCCAGATATCACCCCGGAGCAACTGATCCTTACGCTGAAGCAGGCAGCTAGCGATCTGGCCTCCTCTGGTCGTTTCTCTACCGGCTCGCCGGTATTTACCCTGCAAGCCCGCACTGTCATCCACCCCGAGCCGGGAGTCTCCGAGCCCTTACTTTTGGGCACGCTGCAACAGCCTTTGGGGAAACGCCTGCGCACCCCGGAAGAACAACAGCAGCAGCAAATCCACCTGGAGGAAGAGGCCTTTGATCGGCTGCGTAGGTTAGCCCAAGTTCAGGAGGCCGCCCCGCCCTCTGAGGGGACTTTGCAAGAGCCTCCCTTGGCCCAATCCTGAGCCCTCAGCCAGCGGCGCAGATCTTGCTCTACTTGCTCAGGGATCTCCCAGGGAAAGAGGTGGGCCACGTTGGGATAGACAATGCAGGTGCACTGAGGGAGAAGGCGGGCAGTGGCCAGGCTGCTGGCGGCAGTGATGTGGCAATCCTGCTCCGCAGCCAGAATCAAAACCGGCAGGTGCAGGCGGTGCAGCTCTCCCTCGCGGTTGTAGCCCTGTCGAAGGGCAGCGCGTAGGGCTTGGCGAGCCTGAGGAGAGGTATGCAGGTAAGCCGGCAAAGCTGCCTGGGCCAGGTAGCGATAGGTTCTCGGGGTATGTCTCTGGACTAGGTAGCGGTAGAGAGAGCGGCGGCCAAAGGTGTTGATGTTCCAACTCCAGCCGGGCCAGAGCCAGTTGAGCAGCGAGGCAATGCCGGTGTTGAGCTGATCCCAAAAATCGGTGGGGGGATGGTTGCTACGAGGACAGGCGGCGCTGGCCACCAAGACCAAGCCTTTGACCCGTCCCGGCAGCCGCAAGGCCAGCTCCAGGGTCAGGATCCCGCCCAGCGACCAGCCCAGCAGCAGGCACTCCCGCCAGCCCAGGCGATCCAGCAGCTCCTGCAAATCCTCCAGGTGGGCCGACATCTCAAAGGGATCCCGCACCTGCGAACGCCCGTAGCCGCGCAGATCTGGGGCCACACAGGGGTGCATCTCCGCCACCGCCTCGGCAAAAACTTCCATGCAGTCGGCATTGCCGGGATGGCCGTGGAGCAGCAAGATGGGCAGGGAAGGGATCCCTTCTCCCCAAACACGACAGTGGAGCTGTAGGCCCATCGGCTTACCAGAGCACTTTGAAATTGCACTGAAATCGCAGGGTCAGGCGCTGGCCGCCTTTTTTGGCGTCGGCTGCAGCTTCACCCCGTTGGGGATGCAGATTAAGTTTTGATCCAGCACCTGCACAAACCCCTTCGAGCGCAGGGATCCCAGCAGGCGAGTAACCGTCACGCGGGTGGCACCAATGGCATCCCCGATCTGGGCGTGGGTGAGGGGCCAGGGGAGGTACATCCCCTGCTCACAGGGCTGCCCATACTCGTCGATTAACAAGGTCAAAAAGCCCTTCAGGCGGTCGATGGCCCGACGCTGGCCCAAGTTGCCCAGCCAGAGCAACTTGCGTTGCAGTTGCTGGCGGAAGCTTTCTTGAATTTTCTGGTGCAGATAGGGCCACTGCTCCAAATCCTGCCAGTAAAACCACATCACCGTCGTGCGATCGACATGGGTGCAGGCTTTTAGCTCAAAGCGCTCCGGGTTGCTCAGCTCAAAGGGCACCCCGGGCGTGATAAACCCGACAAAAACCTCCCGCCGCTCCGGCGTTTGGCTGACCAGGCGCACCACGCCCTCTTGGGGGATGTACACCAATCCCGGACGAGTTGGAATGCGCACATCTTTAGGAAACGTACGAGAGCGGTAGTGCTCTTCGGCCCACTGGCGGAGTTCCCGCCATTCCTGAGCCTCTGCTGCCGATGTGATGGAAACAAGTGTCATGGGATCAACTTCCTGTCGCTCGAGCGACCTGATGGGTTTTACAGACTCCCCAGCTTTACCTGGCTACTGTTGCAACACAACGCTTTCGCCTTCGCGTCCGCGGAACGGAGTCGTGAGAGGATGGGGAAACCGCAAGGGGGCAAAACAAAGAGGAGAGAACCTACAGGCTTACTTTACCTTAGCTTCATAATGGCACTGAACCCTATGGGGCGACATCGGGTTTCTACTGATATTGTTCAAAAGGCTACGTCCATAATAACCTCAAGAAGCCGTAAATTTTCAGAGCTTGTCGCCGAACTCAGCCAGCTAGGGGATGGCGCAGAATGGGGTCAGACTGGTGGATGTCTGAGTACAGGTGTGGGGTGGCTGCGGTGAATATCCTTATCAGCAACGACGATGGCATCCAGGCGGCGGGGGTGCGATGTCTGGCCGCTGCGCTGGCTCAGGTGGGTGGACATCAGATCACGGTGGTCTGTCCGGATCGGGAGCGCTCGGCTACCGGCCACGCCTTGACGTTGCACAAGCCGCTGCGAGTGGATCCGGTGCGGGAGGGGTTTCCGCCAGAGGTGCAAGCTTGGGCCTGTTCGGGCACGCCCTCGGACTGCGTCAAGTTGGGCCTGGACGGTCTGCTGCAGCAGCCCCCTGACTGGGTCATTGCCGGCATCAACCAGGGAGCCAATCTGGGCACTGATGTGCTCTATTCCGGCACCGTCTCGGCAGCCATGGAAGGGCTGCTGGAAGGGATCCCCAGCCTAGCCGTGAGCCTGGCCAGCTTTACCCACCAGGATTTTCAGCCGGCGGCCCAGGTGGTGCTGATGCTGCTGGAGAAGCTGAGCCTGAAGCCTTTAGAGAAGCCGATGCTGTTGAACGTCAATGTCCCCCCGCTAGGGTTGGCTGAAATACGCGGCATAGTCTTGGCCCGCCTGGCCTGGCGCAAGTACACGGATCTCTACGAGAAACGGGTAGATCCCCGCGGCAAGGCCTACTACTGGCTGGCAGGAGAGGTGGTGGAAGAGGAGGTGGATCCCTGTTCCGATGTGCGGGCGGTTGCCGAGGGGTATGTGTCGATTACGCCCCTGCAGCCGGATTTAACGGCCTACGCCGCTTTCGAGAGCTTGCAGCGCTGGGGCCTCTCAGCCTTTGGCTTTTGAAAGCAAAAATGGCCTAGGGCAAGCAGGCTTGGCCGGGATCGCAGCCAGGGGAAACCCTAGAGGGGAACGGCTGCCAAGGCCAGCAGCCGTTCTGCCACAGCCTGGGGAACAGGCATCACCGACAGTCGCGTGCCTCGCCGCACCACTTCTAACTCCGCAGGGGTAAAAGTGGCCCTTAACTGGGCCAAAGGGATCAAGCGCCCAAAGGCGGCAACAAATTGCACCCGCACTGTCTGCCAGCGGGGCGCTGCAGGGGTTGACTTGGGATCGTAGTAGGGGCTGGTGGGATCAAACTGGCTGGGATCCACCACCTGAGTCTCCACGATCTCCATCAGGCCGGCTATGCCGGGGGGGTCGGCGTTGGAGTGGTAGAAAAAGGCGCGATCCCCAACCTGCATGGCCTTCAAGTAGTTGCGGGCTTGGTAGTTGCGCACGCCGTCCCAAAGGGTTTGGCCGTCCCGCTGCAGATCCCAGATGCTGTAGACGCTGGGCTCCGATTTCATCAGCCAGTAGTTCATGAAACGCTAGGCGCCGGCAGCAGGCAAGCGACGGGCAACAAACTCGACAAAGTTTTGCAATATCTTCAAGCCTACAGGGCCGGACTTTTCGGGGTGAAATTGGGTGGCAAACAAGGTGCCGCGGGCAATGGCGGCCACACAGGTTTGGCTGCCGTGCTGGGTGGTGGCGACCACCCAGCTTGGATCCTTGGGCACCGCGTGGTAGGAGTGGACAAAGTAAACCCAGCTTTGCTCGGGGATCCCTGCCCAAAGGGGAGAGTCGGGCTGGGTAAGGTGCAACTGGTTCCAGCCCATGTGGGGGATGCGCAGGCCCGGCTCCGGTCGAAAGCGCTGCACCCGCCCCGGCACGATGCCCAGCCCCGGCTCTGTCCCCTCTTCGCTGTCTTCGAACAAAACTTGCAAACCAATACAAATGCCCAAGAAAGGCTGCTGCCGCTCGATGGCTTGTCGGATTGCCTCCCCAAAGCCGCGCGCCCGCAACTGCTGCATGGCTGGGTCAAAGGCCCCATCGCCGGGCAGGACAAGGCCATCAAAAGCCGCTAGCCCAGCCGGCTCTGTGACTAGCTGCACCTCGGCCCCGGCCCGCTCCAGCCCTTTGCAAGCTGAATGCAGGTTGCCGGCATCATAGTCGATCACCGCCAGGCGCACGGCTTTCATGGCTTTTCCTGAAACCTGCAAGAGCCTGTCAGTATAGTGGTTTTAGCTAATCCGCTGTTCGCGCTAGCGGGACGTAGTCCTGGAAGCCCCGCTCTGTACCCCCCAGTCCCCCAGCCCCCCAGTCCCCCCGTATACGGGGGGATGTAGGGGGGCGGGCCGGCCAGAGTCAGGATGAGAGGCGGGAGCGTTCAACAGGTACAATGCATTCATCATGAGAACCGCTTACCAGTACCGCTTG
>NZ_JANSHG010000155.1:0-5752 GCF_047461555.1 Synechococcus sp. WC101 | reverse complement strand
GCCTTGGCCTCTCGCCATTGCCCGTCGTTCCTTGCTGAGGTACCCAGTGCTGCCCACAGCTTGTTATCGGCCTGATCAGGACTCGGTCATTCTAGAGGGTCCCTCTGTTTCCCAGATCCCACCGACAGCCTGCCGCCGCCGACGGCTCTCCCCAGGGGGGCAGCGGCTGGGGCTTGCTCTGCTGCTGAGCCTGCCCACCATGTTTTTGCCCTGGCCCGCTTTTGCCCAGATCGCCAGCTCCTTGCTCAATCCTCTGGTGGCCGCCTGGATTCGCTCTGAGGTGCAGCAGGTGGACAACTTGCGGGTGCAGATCGCCGGTTCCGACGCCCAGATTTTGAACGGCCAGATCCCCCAGGCCCAGGTGTCGGGAGACAACCTCATCTATCAGGGATTCCAGGTCAGCCACCTGCGGCTGCAGGGCCAGGATATTCGCCTCAATGTAGGGGAAGCCATCCAGGGACGTAGTCCCCTGCGGCTGTTGGCCCCCGTGCCGGTGCAGGTGAGCTTGCGCCTCACCGAAGACGATCTCAACCGCAGCCTTCAGGCTCCCCTCATCCAGTCCCAACTGGCCCAGGCGCAGGTGCAACTGCCCTTTGGAGGTCAAGCGGTGCCCTTCTTGATCCGCCAGCCCCAGGTCACCTTGCAGCAAAATCGGCTGCGCATCCAGGCCCAATTGGTTACTCCCGAGGGGGTGGAGGTGCCGGTTACGGTGCTAACTGGGCTACAGGCTCAGGGTCCCAACCAGTTGCGGCTGGTCAATCCCCTGTGGGTGAGCGAAGGGCAGGAGATCCCCATCCCCGGCCTGGCGGATTTTCCCATCCAGTTGGATCCAGGCGTGCGCATCGATCGCCTGGAGTTGCAGCCTGGCCAAATCCTCTACGAGGGCATGTTGGTCATCTACCCGGAGGCGGCGGCAGTGCCGCAGGGGTAGCGGGTTGTCGCCAGGGCTCGACCACTTGAGCTTGCCTTTGGGCGGTGCCAGCGGGATCTGCGGTGGCCAAGTTGTGATCGGGATCAAACCCAAGGTTGGGCTGCTGGGCGAGAATCCCTCTAGCCGTTGCCAAGCGGTCGCGGAGGGGTGGTGTATTGAGGTGAGTTCATGGTTTGGGGATCGCCGCCGCTACAACCCAGTGTTAGGCCCCTGCTCTTGGGGACTCTGCCGCTAATCCTGTCGCTGGTGTTGCTGGGGGGATGTTCCAGCGACGCCTTCTCCACGGTGCCCCTGGATGGGACGGCTGCCGGCACACGCACAGCCACGCCCCCCGGGCGAACTTTCTCCGATATTCCGCCCGGCCGGGATCCCCTTCTGAAGCACCTTTGGGCCAGCTTTGTGATCACGTCTGAGCAGTTGCAATCTGCCCGCAAGGCTCCCATCTCTCTCCATCCGCAGGCTCTCCTTCCCTGCACCGACTGCGAGAGCTTGGCAGAGCAGCTGGGATCCCTGCTCCCCACCCCCTCCTCCCGCGCCTTGGGCACCTATCGGCCTGACCAGCTCACACTCTCTTTCCGAGTTGAGCCCCACAAGACGTTTACCCGCCTCAGCGGCAGCTTTCACCTGGATACCACCACGCCCCTAGTTCACCCTGGCGAGGGGGTGCGCCTGGTGGTACAGCAGGCCTTCTGGGGGGACAAGGCCCTGGAGCCGCTGCCGCCCCCCCAGGACTTCTATGCCCGCCAGATGACTCAGGGTCGGTTCGAGGAGCGCACGTGGAGTTTCCCCTTCTCCCTCCCGGAGGCCGACGCCCCTGACCCCTCGCCGTCTCTACGGCTGCAGGTTGTCCTCACCTCCCCCATCCCGCCCGATTCTGCCCCTTTTCAGCGGGGCAGGCCGCTGCCTCCCCCCACGAGCCGGCTGTATCATGGGGTCACTTGGTCGGGCATGCCAACTTGGGAGCAGCTTCTGGCCTATCGCCAGGCCATTGGCCAGCCCCCCGCCTGGGCAGCGGTGGAGCACCTCTGGGATCCGCGCCAGGATTTTCCCCAGCCCCTGGCCAATCGCCTGCGGGAGAGCGGCTCCGTTCCCTACCTACGCCTGCGGCTGCAGCCGGCCCACCTCTCTTCCCTGGCTGCGGGCGAACAGGATGAGACCTTGCGCTCTTGGGCTCGGGGCATCCAGCGCTTTGCCACCCCGATTATCCTGGCCGTAGCTGTCGGGGACGGGGATACAGAGCTGCAACGACGGGCCTACCGTCACCTGATACAAACCCTGCGCTCTGAGGCCAATTTGCTCTGGGTTTTAGAGCTGGAGGGAGCGGATAACGAGGCAGTGTCTGCCTGGGCCGCCTTGCCAGGGGTGGACTGGCTGAGCCTGGAGGTGAAGGGGGATCCCGAGACCTTTGAAGCGTTGTACCGTCGCCTTGTGGCCTTTAACCCCCAGTTGCCCCTGATCCTCAGCGGGCCGTCTCCCGACGCAGAAGCTGCCCAGCCCTTTTTGGAAGGCTTGCAAGCCGGGCGGTGGCTCCAGGTGATTGGCTGGAGCTGGGCCCTGGGCCCGCAGGGGATCCCGCCCGCGGCGGCGACAAACTGGCAGCAGCGTCTGCACCAGGGGGATCCCCCCCTCTGGCTGGGAGAAATGCGGGTGCAGCCTCCGCCCAGCCCTTCCCCTTCGCCCAAGCCCTGAGAAAAGCGCTTTGGCTGGAAAAACCCTCCCAAAACAGCGGATAATAGGCCAACCCACTGCTTTTTCTTTCGGTCTTCCCAGAATTGTGGCCCTGACCTGCCCACCACCGTCGCGCTTTGCCCAAGCCATCCAGCGGGGGGAATTTTTGCTCACGGCTGAGATCACGCCCCCCAAGGGATCCGACACCAGCACCCTGCTCTCTCTGGCCCAGCAGCTCAAGGGCCGGGTGCATGCCGTCAACATCACGGACTCCAACCGCGCCATGGCCCGCATGAGCCCCCTGGCCGCCTCGCTGCTGTTGCAGCAGGCGGGCGTTGAACCCATCCTGCAGCTGGCCTGCCGGGATCGCAACCGCCTGGCTCTGCAGGGGGATCTGTTGGGGGCCTCAGCGCTCGGCCTGCGCAACGTGCTGGCCCTCACCGGGGATCCCATCCAGGTGGGGGATTGCCCCGATGCCCGCCCAGTCTTTGACCTGGAATCGGTGCGTCTGCTGCAGCTTATCCAACGCCTCAACAACGGCCTCGACTGCAACGGCAAGCCCCTCCCCGACGGCGGCACCTGTCTGTTCCCGGGGGCAGCCGTAGAGCCGCAATCCCCCAGCTTTTCCGGCCTGGAGCGGCGCTTTCACCGCAAGCTGGAGAACGGAGCCCAGTTTTTCCAAAGCCAGATGGTGACCGACTTCGAGCAACTGGAGCGCTTCATGGACAAGCTGGGCCGCCCCGCCGGCAAGCCCATCCTGGCGGGCATCTTCCTGCTCAAATCCGCCAAAAACGCCCTCTTCATCAACCGCAACTTGCCGGGGGTGCAGATCCCGGACGCCATTATCCAGCGGCTGGCCGATGCCCCCGATCCCCTCGAAGAAGGGATCCGCATTGCTGCCGAACAGGTGCGCCAGGCCCGCCAGATCTGTCACGGCGTGCACCTGATGGCCGTCAAGGCCGAACACCTCATCCCGCACATCCTGGACGAGGCCGGGATCCCGCCCCTGAGCAGCTAGCTCAACACCTGCTCCAAGCCGTAGACCAGCCCCTTGAGCTGCAGCACCTTGCGAATGCCCAGGATCACTCCCGGCATGAAGGCCATCCGATCCGTGATGTCGTGTCTCAAGGTCAACGTCTGCCCCATGCCGCCGAAGATCACCTCCTGGTGGGCAATAAGCCCCGGCAGGCGAACGCTGTGGATGGGGATGTTGGGGCCGGGGATCCCTCCCCGCGAGCCGGGGATCAGCTCCTTTTCTTCCACCTCAGGCGGGTTAAAAGCTTTGCCCAGTTGTCCCAGCCGCTGCGCCGTCTGCAGAGCCGTGCCGCTGGGGGCATCGACCTTGCGGTTGTGGTGCAGCTCGACAATCTCCACGTGATCGAAATATTGGGCCGCCTGCAGCGCCATCTGCTGCAGCAGGATCATGCCGATGGCAAAGTTGGGCGCAATTAGACAGCCCACACCGGACTTATCCGCCAGATCCCTCAGCCGCTCCACCTGCTCCGGCGTCAGGCCCGTCGTCCCCACCACCGGCCGCACCCCAAACGCAATGGCCGAGCGGACGTTTTCATACACAGAGCGCGGATGGGTGAAATCCACCATGACGCCTCGGGCGCTCCGCTGCGACAGCCGCAGCAACTGGCCCGCCAGGTCGTCGGTAATCTCGACTCCCAGGGATCCCAGGCCCAACACCTCGCCAATGTCCGAGCCCAACTGGGAACGGGCCACCGCCCCCACCAACTTCATGTCGGGGGTTTGGGCCACCGCCCGCACCACCTCCCGCCCCATCTTGCCCAGGGCTCCCACCACCAAGACCGGGATGGGCTCAGAAGCCGCCGTCCCCTCCCCAATGGCGGCGCCCTCTTCTCGTCTTTTTTGCTCGACTGCTGTGGTCACCACCTGCCCCCTTGCCTAACCTAGCGCCGGATCCCCGAGCGGAGCCTCACAATTTCACCTCGATGTCCACCCCTGCCGGCAGATCCAGCTTCATCAAAGCATCGATGGTTTTGGAAGAGGGGGAGTAGATGTCGATAATGCGGCGGTGGGTGCGAACTTCAAAATGTTCCCGCGAATCCTTGTCCGTGTGGGGGGAACGCAGCACACAGTAGAGGCGACGCCGCGTCGGCAAAGGGATCGGGCCAACTGGCACAGCCTCCGTGCGGCGGGCCGTGTCCACGATTTTGTCGCAGGAAGTATCCAGTAGCCGATGGTCGTAGGCCTTTAGGCGGATACGAATTTTCTGTTGGGTCAAGGTAGCCATAGTCGGAGAGAAGGTAGGGTGTACTCAAAAAAATGGCAGGGATCGAGCTTGCCTGGAGTGACCAGCGCCCAATCCCTGCCAAGAGAAAGCCGCTTACTTCAGGATCTTAGAGACCACACCGGCCCCTACGGTACGACCGCCCTCACGAATGGCAAAGCGCATCCCTTGCTCGATGGCGATGGGCTGGATCAGCTCTACCGTCATCCTGACGCGGTCGCCGGGCATCACCATCTCCGGCTTAGAGCCGTCGTCAGCCGTGAAGGAAGTGATGGTGCCGGTGACGTCGGTGGTACGCACGTAGAACTGAGGACGATAGCCGGCAAAGAAGGGGGTGTGACGTCCGCCCTCTTCCTTCTTGAGGACGTAAACCTCCGACTCGAACTGGGTGTGAGGAGTGATGGTCTTGGGCTTGGCCAGCACCATGCCCCGCTCCACCTCGTTCTTCTGAATACCCCGCAACAACACACCCACGTTGTCGCCGGCAATCCCCTCGTCCAGCGTCTTCTGGAACATCTCTAGACCGGTAACAGTGGTGGAACGGGTTTCTCGCAATCCCACCAGCTCCACGGTTTCGCCAACTTTGATGCGGCCCCGCTCGATCCGGCCCGTCGCCACCGTGCCGCGACCGGTGATCGAGAAGACATCTTCCACTGCCATCAGGAAGGGCTTGTCCACATCCCGCTCCGGCGTTGGAATGTAGGAGTCTACCGCATCCATCAGCTCGTAGATCTTGTCCACCCAGGGATCCTCACCCCGCTGGGTTTTGGGGTTGGCCTGCATCCTTTCCAGAGCCTTGAGAGCGGATCCTCTGATAATGGGGATTTCGTCGCCGGGGAAGTCGTACTTGGAGAGGAGCTCCCGTATCTCCAGCTCCACCAGCTCCAGCAGCTCCT